>JBDSIH010000389.1:0-19255 GCA_039918055.1 Chthoniobacterales bacterium | reverse complement strand
TTGGTGGCTGGACTGAGGGAGTTGCCCCTGATTATCCGACGCATACGTGAACGAAGCGATACCGATTTGCCTTAAATTATTAAGGCACTTTACCCCCTTCGCATCCACGATTGCGCGATTGGCGCTGACTCCGCCCACTGAAACCAATGCACCCAGCACGGCCATCCCAACAAGTAATTCCAATAAGCTGTAAGCGGAATTTTTCATCCCGATAGTATCCTTTCCGTGTGTACGGGCAGCATTTCGCGCCCGGACAAATAGCCTTCTTATCGCGGCGGATTGCCGCGCTATAACGATGATTAGGAAACGAAGGCTCGAGGAACCGGAACCGGGGGCGCGTCCATACGCACGGGGAATTCACTCCGCTGCGAGTGATAACAAAAATCTTTGCCCTCGGGTTTTTTCAAAATGGCACTCGCAGCAAGAACGAAGACTTCAACTTTCTTTTCGACTTTAAGAGTAGCCGGAGCTTTTTCTTCTTTTTGCTGCCCCTCTTTAATGTCCAAGCACATTCCGCAGGGATGCTCACCATCAAACGTTTTTCCAAGAGCGACCTTAAGAGAGGCATCCTGGGAGTAAGTCACGAGCATTTGTGACCATGCGATGGTTTGCAAAACGGCCCAATGCCCCCCTGCGATGGAAAACATCGCAAAGCACATTAACGTAAGGCCGATGCTGCGTAGCATGGATTAATTACTTAGTGAAAAGTTTCACAAAGTCAAAATGAAATTAATTACCTTTAAGGCAAAGACCCGGGATTTACCGGAATTGGGAGTAATTTGCCCTCGTTAAAATGAGCGACTCATCGGTTTGCCTTAACGTTCAATCCGATATGATTTTCATATTCCATCAATAGGAGGAATCAGGGCTTACAACTTTTCAGAGGGCGGGGCGTCGCACGTTTGCACCAATGGCTGGTGGAATAGACTCAAAAACTGATATTCCGAAAAATCCGTAATGACCCGGATCTATTCCGAGATCCCGGAGATTGAGGCCACGGCGGATCAATGGAGAATTTTCCTGCAGCTGGTAAGCCGATAAGGTGACTAAAAGATCTGAATTCCTCAGAGTGCCTCCTTTGCCCGGATCTTTCAGCATCGGGTCTGCATAAATTGCAAGAATGGTAGATCCGATTCTTTCCTGGTCGTGAGCAGCATCCAGCCATGATTTCAAGCAATTGAAACTATCGCCTTTCCAATTTATGTGAAAGACACCGCTCCCCGACCAGTACGCATTATTTTGAAAAAGGATTCCTTCTTGTTCGGGCACTACCGAAACGAGCGTTTCTCCTCCCGAAGTGTAGAAAAGATTATTGCGCACAAATATCGATGCGGCAGGAGAGGCTACGCTAATCGCACTCGGTCTGCCTCCCAGGGAGGAATCGAGATAAATCGTATTTTGGTAAATATGAATTCCATCCATGCGTTCGACGTCTTCGCCATTCCATAGGTGAATGGCTCCATATCCTTTTTTACGGCAATCGTTCTCCGATATATTATATCGGATGATGATATTGGACATGGCCTGAGGTGCGCCGGGATATTGTGCCAAAAGATAGCCCGCAGCATCGTTATCATGAGAGTAATTGTACTGCATGACGGAGTTGGTGACGCCGCCATCAAAATCGAAACCGTCTCCGTCAACGCCTGTCGTGCGGTTGTTGTAGGATTCGTTGTGCTGAATGAGGATGTTGTTTGAATCCCATGCCCAAATGCCGGCAGCGCCGGAGAATTCCTCGCCGTTGTGATGCGCGATAGAGCGTTCGATAACTGCGCCATCTACAGAAGAAAGGGTAATGCCCGATCCGCCCTTCATATGATCTGCCTCACAATAACCGATGTATATTTTGGAATGCGCGTAAATATGTGGCCCCCATGGCCCCCAGCTTAAAATTCCTGTTCTTAAATTATCATGCGTTTTTGTCCGGGTAATGGAAATATTCCTGTAGCCCTTGTTGGATTTCCAGGCGCCGATGGATATGCCGTGTTTTCCGAAGCCGGAAACTTCCACATTCTCGATGGTGACATGACTGGCCCCTTCTGATCGTGAAGTGTGAAGGAGAATCCCACTCGTGCGATTTATTTTTGGACCGGCACCTATAATTTTCAGATCAGAAATGCATAAGCCGGAAGTATTATAGACATCGATACCCCTTTCCTCGTGCGCCATGATGATGGCAGGACCTGCTTCTTCTAAACGATAGGAACCAAGAATAAGAGGATTGGCTGCGCTCCCGCCGTCCTTCGCATTGAGTTTTATCGGTCCGCGAAAAGTCTCACCACCTTCGAAAAGGATGCGATCTCCGGGAGCGAAAGCGACGCGATTGACTTTGGTCGCCGTGCGCCATGCCTTTTCAGGCGATAGCCCGGAGTTGCTATCATTTCCTGTAGCGCTCACATAAAATGTTGCAGCCGATACATATCCTGAGGCGAAAAATCCGAACAGGAAAAGGGTTATAAATTTCGAAAATGTTTTTGATGCTATCATTGCGTCCCGCGAAACATACATGGCTGCTATTGCCATTCAGGATGACAGACCCCTTCTGCGATACACACATCCAGGTCTGATTTCTACAAAGTGTGAATTGCAAAAAATAGTGGGTGAAATATTAATCGCAAGCATTCTTTCAAGATAATGCACCCATCTATTGTATGGTGGAATGGATTGCGTTAATTCGCAGGCGCCGTGCTGCCAAATGCAAACAAGGAATTTCATCAGGCGATGAGCTGTGCGGAAAAGTATCTTGCGCGGGATGGGAATGAAAACTACCATTACTTTTCAATGTTTGTGAGAAAATTTACAGAGACTGGCAGTTCATCACAATCGCTGCGGATGATGGAGCTTCCTGATCCCTAGATTGCACTCTGCAGTTTTCAAAGCTTCCGCATGCTTCGCACGGAAGGTTGTGCATCAAAGCACAAAATTTATTTTTGGAAGAAAATGTTTTAACTGATTTTCGAACAGGCAAGGCGTTTTCTGAACCATTCAATTTCGACCATTTACACTCCGTATTCCATGAAACAACTAAGATACAATATCAAATTTCCACTTACAGATCCCCATCAGCTTATGCAGGATGAGGCCTATTTCCTGCTCACTGAAAATGACAAGGAAGTCATGCTTCGTTTTCACGATTATGGGGAGATATACAAACGCCCCGGCCTGTATGAGCAGCTTTTCTACGAACGTCTAAAATGTAACTCTCCCGAAAAGGCGCGGGACATCCTGAACGCAGTCCTCCGGGAAAGTCATCAGGAAATGAGTGAGCTCCGAGTCCTCGATCTTGGTGCCGGAAATGGCATGGTTGGCGAAGTTCTGGATGCTGCGCGCATGATCGGGGTCGATATCAGCCAGGAAGCATTTCTGGCGTGTGAGCGGGATCGTCCTGGATTATATGACGGATATTATGTGGCGGACTTTTGTCAATTGGCGGGTAATACCGAGCAGGAGCTCCGCGACTGGCAACTCAATTGCCTGACTTGTGTGGCGGCTCTCGGCTTCGGTGATATCCCCATTAAAGCCTTTGCAAAGGCTTTCAATCTTGTGATTTCCGGAAGCTGGATCGTCTTCAATATCAAGGAGACCTTTATGCAGGAAAGTGATGACTCGGGATTTTCACAACTCGTAAAATACCTTTTGATGAGCGATGTGTTGGAGATTCATCACATGGAGAGATACAGGCATCGGGTCTCCATCGATGGGGCTCCACTTTTTTATTACATGCTTGTTGGGAAAAAAGAATCGGACATCCCCGCCGTGATCGAAGAAAAATTTACGAGCATCTAATCCCGGGATTCGTCCTGATAAAAAAGCACGAGGAAATTATCCCTCAGGCGCTCGATGTCTGCCGGGTCTTGCGGCGACTTATAGCCCCCCGTGCCAGTCTGCTTATTGCGAAGTGCGGCGCCGGGAAGTTTTGGAGGCCGGCCCGGTTCTCCTCAAGCGCGGATTGTATGGTCAAAATATCGTGCAAATGAAGAAATCCCTGCTGCCGCACTAATTCGAAGCCAATTTTTAAGGTCCTCGTTTAGTTGAGTTTTGGCTGCCGGGATCGGTTTGACTTCCGGGTATTTAGGTTAAACTACTTAAAATGAGTTATAATTTAAGAAAACCCGCAGGAGAGATCCTTGCGGGTTTTTTATTTTCCAAGCACTTGCGCGCCGAATGCATCACGACGTCATCTTCCGGCTCCAGTCGTCCCCGGGTTCCTTACGCCAAAGATGGAGAGCCCAACCAATCTAAACATCAAAAACAAGGACTCGGATTAATTTTCCCCGGTGCCAATGAGCGTGTAATGTAATGAGGAATACGATATGGAAAAAATCCACAATGATCAGGGGATATTCAAAGCCACGAAAATAGAATCTTAAAATCTCTACACAAATGTACAGGAACTTTCCTCTCACCCCCCGCCTTGGAAGCATCCGGGACAGTATTGAGCACTCCTGGCGGGGCGCCTCTGTCGGAATGCTGTTTCTGGCGATCGTATATTATTCTTTGGGGGTCTTCGCCTTCTCGATGGCTGTGCGAAACGCCAACGTCACCTGCCAGGCATTTTTCCCGGAGGGCATCTCTTTAGCCTGCGTTATTCTCTTCGGCCCACGGATTGCGCCGGGAATCATCGTTGGACAATGCTTTCTGGCTATCTACACAGGGCTGTCTCCTGGTGTAAGCCTTCTGATCGCGCTGTGTAATTGCCTGCAGGCGGTGCTTGGAGGCCATCTCTTCTTTCGCTGGAATATTTCGCCGCGTCTCGATACGCCTCGGGACATCACCATGCTTTTTGTGCTCTGCGCGATGGTGGTGCAACCACTCAGCGCAACGGGCGGAGTGCTTTCACAATGGGTATTCAACGTCCTCCCGATCGATCGCATCGTTCCGATGTGGCTATACTGGTGGGCAGGCAATGTGCTCGGGCAGATGCTGGTGCTGCCTCTGGTGCTGAGTTGGGCAAGCAGGGGAAGCGAAGCGCGGAACAAAGTTGAAATCCGCCGCGCCCTCATCACCGTGGGCATCTACTTCGTTCCGGTGGCGATTTTTGTTTTTGGCGATTGGGGTGAGAATGGACCGCTTTTGCGGCTTTTGATTTTCGCGGCTTTTTATCTGCCTCTTATCTGGTTGGCCGTGCAAAGCCGTGTCAGCACCATTGCACTTGCCAATCTTCTCCTTACAGCGCCCTTCCTTTGTTTGATCAATGCCGGCCCTGATTTGGCTATTTTCTTCTCCATTCAAAACCGCCACCTCTGCGCGGATATCCTTATTCTCGCAGGCATCGTCACCTCGCTTCTGCTCTCTGCGCTTTGGGATCAGTTGATGGCGCGTAAACAGGAGCTACGAGAAGCCAATCTCGCCCGGGAGCGCCTCTTCTCTGTCATCGGTCATGATCTCAATGCGCCTATCGCCACCCTGAAGACCGCCCTGGATCTGGCCGTGGACGAGGATTTGACACGCGAGGAATACCAGGAGCTTCAAGGTGACCTGCAGAGAGGCGTCGATCAAATGCACCGCACGCTCAAAAACCTCATGGAGTGGGGCGGTCAGCAGATGGCCACCCTGAAGCCCAACACTACGGAATCCTCCATCGGGGAATCTGTCACAGAGGCTATTCAGCTCATGAGCTTGCAGGCGGAAGAGAAAAATATCGAAATCGCGGTCGATGTTCCCAAAGAAGCCTTCGTGAGAGCGGACGTGCATCAATTCCAATCGATCCTCCGCAATCTCCTATCCAACGCGTTGAAATTTACCCGGCCGGGTGGCCGCATCACGGTTTCGGCCGAGAAGCAGTCAGATTTCTGGCGCATCAGCGTTAAGGATAGTGGAGTCGGAATGTCTCGGGAGAAAGCCGCACGCCTTTTTGAAGATGGAGGGGTAAATTCCTCCACGAGGGGCACATCGGATGAGCGTGGACTTGGTTTGGGGCTGCAGCTCTGCTATGACTTCGTGCAGGCAAATGGTGGGTCGATCGTCGCCGAGGCTAAGCCAGACCAGGGAACAACCATAGCATTCACTCTTCCCGCTGCCTGAAAATAAAAGGAGAACAATCGCGCCAGACCTAAGGCGGGATTAGATGGTGATCAATTTTTGGCAGCAACTCGTGAGGACGAATCGGGATTCAAGGCCGGCCCCCTTTTACCCTCATTATTTGGAATGCTCAGGAGATTTGTTTAAATAGCGGATTCGCATCCGTTTCTACGGTCTAAAGAAAATGGTATCTAATATCCGCAGGTCTTTGTTCCAGCGCTCCGAACAAAAAAACAAAAATCGCGACGCAAAAGGCCACCCAGATTACCAGCAGGACCAGGCTGCAGAGTAACAGAAGCAACCGATGTCTGAAAATACAGGGAGCAACAAGGGGCGCGATGAGGCAGAGCAAAAATCCGGGAATAGCCAATTGCACGGTAAATATATTCCTCACGAAATGAAAGGGCCCTTGGGGAAACCCGATATAGCCCTTGAAAAGAATTGAAGCTAAAATCAGCGCCAACCCACAGAGATAAATAATCGCACTGGGAAGAATGCGCCAGTTTCTAAGCAAAAGCCGCGGCGGCAAGTACAAGTGCTCATGGTGCTCATGGTGCTCATGGTGCTCATGCGGGTTTTCCGAGGATTGCATAATAGGTGATTGTCGTTCCATCCATGAGAACTAGCCACGCTAAATACAATTTATTCGTCCAGGACTATTGGTAGTATTAAAATGCAGGCCTGAAGCCTTCATAGCGGGCGGCTATGGGCGCGATGCATACAAGGTATTGGCAGAGTTTGTAATTTAAGGGGAAAATCTCTTAAATGAACCAAACACCGCAGAACACCAATCCGCTAAAGCAAGGTATCTTAATCGAGAAGTCCGAAGGCATTGGCACCGTAAGCGAACAAATGGTTTACAAGCGCGCTTGTGAGCTTGCGAGCATGGATGGTCGCGCTAAGGATAATCCCTCGGAGTCTGACCTGGCGCAGGCCACGCGGGAATTGACGGGAAACTCCGAACTTGATCCCAAGACAGAGCTTCTTGAAGCCGCACCCGAATCTGAACGCTGGGATCCTTTGGCCGGATCCACCGGACATAAGGTGCCTGCCCTTGCCAGTGAAGATGAGGACGAGGAAGGGCGCAGTGATAGTGAGAAGCTAGTCGAGGAAGGCGTTGCCGAAGCACAGCACGATCAAATGCTTCAAGCCGCCAAAATTGCGGAGAAAAACTAAGGTCTGCGCATAGTTTTGGATAGTCAATATACAATATGAAATCAAAACCGAAAAGCACCCTCCACAAGCCTGGGGCGAATCAAAAGGAAACCGCAGTGAAGGCGGTGAAGCACGACGCAAACTTCAAGCAGTCCCGCGATGTGCGGGAAGATCGTGGCACGCGTCAGATCAAAACCTCAGGCTCGGCGGGCGGGGAAATTGGCTAACAGGATAAGTGGGCAACGGGTTTGTGATGTCAGCCCCGCCTGCAACCATGAAGGAAGATGTCCATGTGAAAGGCGTTTCGCGACACCGCGAGAGGCAGCCGCGGGATAAGACTGTGTCTGCAGCGAAGGCGCCTGCAAATACCGGACTTGCGCTGAGTCGTTTCCACGCGATCGCAACTGCGGAGCGTGGGACCGAGATCGTTGCCGGCCTGTTACGTTTCGGATTTGGAGAGTTTGTTCGTCAGAGTGGACTGGGGGGGCATGAAGGGAAGGCCCTGAAGGGTTCCTCTGCGGATAAGAGTATTTCGGGATCAACACCGGTTCGCGTACGCCTTCTTTTGCAGAGCCTGGGGCCAACGTTTATCAAGATCGGGCAAATCATGAGTACGCGTCCGGATCTCATCCCGCCGGAATGGGTAGATGAGTTGAAAAAATTACAATGTGATGTACCTGCAGCACCCTGGGAGGGTAAGATGGGAGTGGCCAGGGTTTTGAAGAAGGAACTCGGCTCCAGGCAAAAGACAGAGTTTCGACGGATTGATGAGACTGCAATGGCAGCGGCTTCCATGGCGCAGGTGCATTGTGCGGAATTGATCGGCGGCGAACGGGTGGTATTGAAGATTCTACGGCCGGGAATCCGGGAGCAAATGGCGGCTGATATGGAACTGCTGCGACAATTCGCGAAATTAATCCAGCCGCATGTCAAAAACCTCGGTGTTGATGCCTTGGAAGTAGTCAGCGAATTTTCGAAAGAGCTGGCTCATGAGACCGACCTCACCATCGAAGCCGAGTCCACCCGACGGATGTATGCAAATTTTGAGGATAATCCACACATCACCTTTCCTCGTGTCTATGATGATGTAAGCACGCAATCCATTCTTGTGCTCGAGCATGTCGAAGCGGAGTTGCTCGCGAAAATGGATCTGACACAGCTATCCCGGAATCAGCGCGAACAGATCGTTCGCAACGGTGCGGATATGGTCTTTCGGCAATGTTTGGAAATTGGATTTTTCCATGCTGATCCTCATCCCGGAAACATATTTGTGCTCAAAGGCCAGAAGCTATGCTTTATCGATTGCGGCATGACGGGATTGATCGATCCGACGACTATGGAACTGCTCGCGACGATCGTTCACGGCACGGTGAATAAGGAGTTGGATAATGTTGTCCGGGTGGCCATAGAACTTTCCAACGGGGACACTCGAATGGTCGGCGATCGGATTTTTCGATCCGATGTCTGGAGGTTTATCGACCGCTTCAGCGGAACGTCTTTGGAGTCGATGCGACTGGGGCTGATTCTCAACGAATTTTTTAAGCTGTTGCGCAAGCATCATCTGAAGTGTCCCGCAGACATTGTTTATCTGATCAAGGCGGTCACCACGATCGAAGGCGTTGCCGAAGAGGTTGCTCCCGAGTTCGACTTTGTGAGTTATGTCCGACCATTTCTTGAAAAAGCAATCGGCCGCCGTTACAGCATTGAAGCACTCATAAGGCGTGCGAAAAATACGCTACTGTCTTTCGTAGAGTTGGCAGAGACCCTCCCGGCGGATGTAGGAGACTTGATCAGGGAGGCTAAAGACGGACGCATTCGTTTCCAGCTTACTCACCTGGGGTTAAGCCAGCTTACCAATGAAGTTGAGCGCGCGAGCATGAATATATCATCGGCGCTGGTGATTGCGTCATTGATCCTCGGCTCTGCTATTCTCATTCTGGCGGATAATCTGGACCGGACTCCCTCGGCTTTGACAACGATTGCCATCATAGGATTTATCGTCGCCGTTGTAGCAGGCTTGTTACGGCTTCTGGTGAGCAAGCGAGTCAAACCCCCGTAAGAAGTTTGTTGCCGACCTGTAATCGTAAAATTACAGGCAATAGCTTCGCCTCTGATTTATCATTCGAGATGGAGAGGTGGGTATTTCGTACGTCGATCCACGCCCCAATGATATCGATCTTCGTTCCAGGTTTAATCCAATCGAAAAGAATTTTTGCGGGATTTTTTTGCCCGGCAATGAGAGGCAGGCGAATGCAACCGTGGGAAGCGGGATAGTTTGGAACATTTTTGTATCCATGAATAAATACATTTCCTGTGACGTAAATACTAAACGGCATGGGAGAATTATGATATTTTTTGGAGTAGTGCATAAGACTTTTCTCGCCCGCTATAAAATGTCCGGTTGGTGTGCTTTGATTCCACTTTCCTGTGCTTATATGCGTTTCAAAAACCAGACGATTTCCTTCATATGCAAAAAGCTCCTGTCGTGTTTTATCGATCACGACATGTTTGGAGTTGTTTTCGATTTCGGCCCCGGATGCCGTTATGGGAACTATGCCCAGCATGATTATCACATGAAAGATTGGTATCGATAGTGAACGCAATAAATGAAGCGTCACGTTTCCCCTGGTAATATTTGTAGCGGTCATTTCGATTCTTTCTGTCTCAGAGGCGTGATGCTGCTTTTCTGCATACTTAGCTTTTAGTTTACAGACCAATCAATCGGCTTTGACTGCCATTGCCATCATAGGATTCATCGTCGCCGTTGTAGCAGGTTTGTTACCGCTTTTGATGAGCGAACGAGTCAAACCCCGGTAAGGGGTTGTCGATCTGCAAACGTAAATTACAAGCAATGGGCTTTCCCTCCCTATCAGTCTTGTTTGTCGCGGTTACGTTTTGATTTGTGGCCGTTTTGTTTTCGATTTTTAAGCGTATGCTCTGCCTGCAGCCAATGCTGCTCAGCGCATCCTTCGGGGCAACCCGTCGATTGATAAATTTCATGGGCCAATGAGGCGATCTCTTCATGCTCCGACTGTGTGGATATATCATTCATAGAACTACAAAATCGCAGATGCGCATGCGACTGGCTAATACCTTGTATGCATCGTGCCTATAGCAAAAGGGTATGAGCGCGATGCATACAAGGTATTGGCCGGATTCGACGCCAGAGGGAATGCTTGTGACAGACGAAACCGACTGGCTCTTCCAAACTCACACACCAACAGAAGCAAACCCGCACAATGGCAACGAACGATACAAATAATTCAACAGTCGCGATCTACAAATCGCACCCCGAAGCCGAAGCGGCCGTTAAGGAACTGCAACGCTGTGGTTTCGATATGAAAAAGCTCTCGATCATTGGGCGCGATTACCACAACGATGAACAGGTCATCGGTTATTACAACGCGGGAGATCGCATTAAATTCTGGGGGAAACAAGGGGCTTTCTGGGGCGGGATATGGGGACTGCTCTTCGGTTCTGCATTCTTACTCATTCCCGGGATAGGGCCAATGGTTGTAGCGGGACCACTCGTCGCCTGGATTGCGGGGGCTCTCGAAGGTGCCGTTGTATTTGGCGGATTGAGCGTGATCGGGGCCAGTCTTTACAGTCTTGGCATCCCCGCAAACAGCATTCTGAACTATGAAACGGCGCTAAAGGCGGGGAAATTTGTCCTGATAGCTCATGGCTGCACCCGGGAGGTATCCCATGCGCGTGAGATCATCGGTAATACTTCCGCTTTGGCATTTGAGCAAACGTCCTGTTGCGGAAAATCCGATTCACCAACCGCTCCTTTAATGGTGACGGCAGGGCAATGTCAGTGAAGGAGAAAACCTAAACCAGGGCTCCGACGTACGCAGTGGCAACATGCTCCATGATGACGCATCACATTCAATTAAATCTGCGGGATATCAATCAGCTTTTTAATACGATTGATCCCTCCCCTTTTGTGGAAAAGGATCTGGACCGTAATGCGGAGGATTTTATTTTAAGTTGGGCGCATGAGTTTCCCCTCGATGAGCCTGTGAATATTATCCTTCATTTGAAAAAACTTCCGCAAAACCACGACTCTAAACACCTCGTCGAAGAAGCCATTCACAATTATTTTTCTTATCGGGTGCGGCTTAACCAAATGGAGTTCAGTCGGCTCATGAAGCAGGGGCGAATGAGCTTGATCGTGGGATTCTCTTTTTTGGGAGCTTGTCTTCTCATCACGCAGGTCCTGATGTCAAACGCTCAGGGTCTTGTGCCCGATTTCATCAAACAGGGATTGATTATTGCGGGCTGGGTAGCCATGTGGCGACCCATGGAAATCTATCTCTACGAATGGTGGCCCCTGCGGCATCGCGGAAAAATTTTTAACAAACTAAGTCGTATGGCTGTGGAAATCCGAAAGGGAGTCGATCCCGAAGCTGAATTGCTTCCGCTGTTATGAATAGTAATCAAAAAAGTGAATCGTTGATGCAAGCAATGGTTCTGGAGTCATCTGGAACGCTCTTGCAGAAAAAGCAATTGCCTCGGTCCCGCGTCGGGCCAGGGCAAATCCTCATACAGGTCAGCGTGTGCGCGGTCTGCCGCACGGATCTTCATGTGCTGGACGGAGAGTTGACGAGCCCCAAGCTGCCCCTTATCCCCGGCCACGAAGTCATTGGTCGTGTGATAGAAACCGGCTCGGGTGCAGAGCGGTTCAAGCCGGGAACACGAGTGGGTGTGCCGTGGCTGGGCTGGACCTGTGGCGAATGCCGCTATTGTCAGTCAGGGCGCGAAAACCTTTGTGAAAAGGCGCGGTTTACCGGTTATACACTCGATGGCGGCTATGCGGAATACATGGTAGCGGACGAGCGCTTTGGCTTTCTTATTCCCGATAGCTATTCGGATGCTCATGCCGCTCCGCTTCTTTGTGCGGGTCTTATTGGATACCGGGCACTCGTCAAGACGGGCGATGCAGAACGGGTGGGAATTTATGGCTTCGGTGCTGCTGCGCATATTATCTGCCAGATTGCACGGCATGAGGGACGCAAAATATTTGCTTTAACACGCCCCGGAGACAAGGTCGCACAAAAGTTTGCCTTATCACTCGGTGCAGTATGGGCGGGTGATTCTACGGCACAGCCTCCGGAGCAACTCGATGCGGCCATTATTTTCGCGCCGAGTGGGGAGTTGGTGCCGCTGGCACTCAAGGCCATCGCTCCCGGCGGAACCGTGGTTTGCGGAGGAATCCACATGAGCGATATTCCTTCCATGCCCTACGAGATTTTGTGGCATGAACGAACGGTATGCTCGGTGGCGAACCTGACACGGCAGGACGGCGAAGATTTTTTTGCTCTGATTTCCCGCATCCCGGTGCAAACCAGCATAGAAACCTTTCCACTTTCCGAAGCGAATCAAGCCCTGACGAACTTGCGTACCGGCAAACTACAGGGCGCGGCAGTTCTGGTGGTTTCTTAGAAAAACTAATGACAATTGGGGTTTTCGCCTGCCAGTGATTCATATCCGGCGATGACGTCGAAGAGTTCTTCGTCAATTGAACTCTGGCGCAGGCGGTGAAATGTGCCATTGAGATTTTCCAAAAGATCGTCGATGTTTTTTTCTGCCCGTTGCATCGCGGCAAGGCGGCTCGCGTTCTCGCTGGCGAGGGATTCCGCGCAGGCTTGGAAGAGCGAGATGAAAAGATATTCACGGATGAGTGCGCCCAGGATTGCGGTGCCGCCGCACATGACCTCGGGCAAGATTTTGGTCGGCCAGGGAACTTTTGCCAATCCTCGCTGCCATTCCGCGTCGAGTGGCAAGAGTCGCTGACTGACCGGATCGTAAAGCGCCCCGGATTTCGGGCGGTTGTGGAAGACATAAAGCTGCGCATACTCGCCCGCGGCCCGGTGCGCTTCGCTTTCGATTTGAATCTGCCCGACGAGCGGGGTGATGGCCTGGACGGAATTCGGCACGGAAAAGAGGCCGATCGGCTTCAGGCCGGCGTCGGAGAGTCGGGCGTGGACTCGCTCACCAACGGCCCAAACCTTTGGTTTTCCGGGCAGGGCGGCCAGCGTTTTTATCGAGTAGTCGGTGATGATGTCATTGAACTGGCCTACCAAACCCTGGTCGGAGCCAAAGACCACGGCGCCGATCTCGCCCGTGCCGGCTTTTAAATTTCGCTCCATCGGCAATGCTGCTGACTGGGTTGCCCGAAAGCAGGCACTCAACCCCAACTCCACCGTGCGATAGTAGTCGTCGAGTGCATGCACGGATTTCTCATATTGGCCGATACTCGATGCAGCCAAAGCTTTCATCGAGCGGACAACGGATTGAAGGTCTCCTGCATTGCTGATCTTGCGGCGCAGGCCGGCAATGGTGTCGCTCATTTCTTCTCCTCGGAAGCGGGTTGGACTTTCGGCCGGGGCTGGAAAGGCGCGAGTGCTTGCCGGGCGATTTCGATGATCGCTTTGCGATCCTTGTCACTGAGCTTATCGGCGGTTTCGAAGCGCTCGCGGATTTCGGCCGGGATATTCACTGCGGCTTCATGGACAGCGTGTTGTGCGTCGTGCATCTGGTTCAGCGGGATCGCGTCAAATAATTCTGCCGTCAATGCGAGCAGCACCGCAATCTGTGCGGGCACGGCTACTGGAGCCAGCTCCGATTGCTTCAGGCAGGCGCGGATATGGCGGCCATGGTCGATGATTTTGCGCGTGTTGTCGTCGAGCCGCGCGCCGAAACGCGCGAAAGTTTCGAGCTCCTCGAACTGCGCGTAGGCGAGTTTGAGATCGCCCGCGACTGCTCGGTAAGCAGCTCGCTGGGCTTTGCCGCCGACTCGTGAAACGGATCTTCCGACATCAACAGCGGGTAGAATTCCTAACTCAAATAAAGACGGCGACAGATAGATTTGCCCATCCGTGATCGAGATGAGGTTCGTCGGAATGTAGGCGGAAATATTCTGCGCCTCCGTCTCGATGATCGGCAGCTCGGTCAGCGAGCCGCTTCCGCGTTCTTTCGAGAGGTGGGTTGAGCGTTCGAGCAGCCGCGAATGGATGAAGAAAATATCGCCCGGGAAAGCTTCACGACCGGGAGGCCGACGAAGCAGAAGGGAAAGCTCACGATAGGCGCGGGCATGATGAGTGAGATCGTCATAGACGATCAGTACATCGCGACCAGTTTCCATGAAATACTCCGCGATGCTCGTCGCGGCATAGGGCGCGATATAAGCGAGGCCGGGAGGGTCGCTTCCTTCGGCGACCACAATGACCGTAAATTCCATTGCATCGTTCTCCCGTAAAACGGCCACAGCTTTCGCCACGGCGGAGGCGCGCTGGCCGATGGCGCAATAAACGCAGAGCACATCTTTTCCTCGCTGGTTGAGGATCGTGTCGATGGCGATGGCGGTTTTGCCGGTCTGCCGATCGCCGAGGATCAATTCACGCTGTCCGCGTCCGATGGGAATGAGCGCGTCGATGACCATGAGGCCGGTCTGAAGTGGAACGGTCACCGGCCCTCGATCCATGATGGGCGGAGCGGGGCGTTCGATAGGCAGGCGTTCGGTGGTGTTGACGGGCCCGAGGTCATCGAGTGGTCGTCCGAGCGGATCGATCACGCGGCCGAGTAAGCCGTCGCCGACTGCAATATCCATCACGCGGCCAGTGCGCTCGACTTCCTGCCCAGCCTCCAGGTGTGTGTAGTCACCGAGCAGTACGGCGCCGATTTCATCCACGTCGACATTAAACGCGATGCCGAAGACTCCGTCGGGAAACGCGAGTAGTTCCTCGAAGCCGACACCATTTAGTCCGGTAATGCTGGCGATGCCGGTGGATACGCTCGTGATCGTGCCGACCTCTCGCGGTGCCAGGCTCGGCGTGAAGTCCTTGCAAGTCTGATCAATGTTAGCGAAAGCGCCGTCGAACACACTCTGCAAGCTTTCGGGCGTTGCGCTCACGTGGCTTTAGCCTCCGGTTTCGGTTCGACTTTCGAGTCAGTCTCGCTCTTCTTTTTGAGAAGTTCGGCTACGCCTTTTTCCACTGAGGTCAGGTAATCGGCGATGCTCCAGCTGATCTTTTGTCCATTGGTGGTCAGTTCGATCCCGCTGATCAGGTCCGGCGCTGTCTCGAATCGGAGAGGAAGATCAGCCGAGAAAGTTTCGTTGAGCGCCTTCTGAATGGCCGCGCACTGTTCCCTGGGCAGGGAAAACGCGCTGCGGACCAGCGCGGGTTCGGAAGCGGTTTTCAATGCGTGGCCAAGCTCGGATTTTGCGTGCTCATCCATTCCGCGCAAGCGACGGATGAGCACTTCGCTCATCTGCTCCTCGAGACTCATCGTAGCAAGATCCGACAGCGCCTTGCGGGCAATGGAGAACACCTCGTCCTGAGTCCGGCGCGTGATGGCCTTGTTCAGGTTTTTGGCATCCTCGCGCAACGTCTCCTCCCGCTTCGCGCTCATATTGTCAGCCGCTGTGCGAGCCTCATCCATGAGTCGCTGACGTTCGGCTTTTGCCTCATCGGTTGCCTTGCTCAAAAGCGCGGCGCGCTGCCGGTCGAACTCTTCGTTCTTGTGCCGGAACTCGTCGCTTTCATTTTTTGCTTCGGCTTTTTTCGTGGCGGCGTCCGCGAGTTCGTCGGCGATCCGCTTCTCGCGCGCGTCGATGGCGTTGAGGACGGGCTTGTACAGAAAGCGCTTCATCAACCACACGAGGATGAGGAAATTGAGCGCCTGCGCGCCGACGGTGAACCAATCGATGAGCATGGGTTATTTCGCTGCCGCGGCGGTTATCACATGATTCCAGAACGGGTTGGCGAAAATCAGAATCATCGAGACTACGAAGCAATAGATCGCGGTCGATTCGATCATCGCGAGGCCGACAAAGAGCGTGCGAGTGATGGTGGCGGACGCATCCGGTTGCTGCGCCAGTGAGGTAAGTGCGGTTGCAATGGCGCGTCCTTCGCCGAGTGCCGGGCACATGCAGCCGATGCCTGTTGTGAGGCCAGCCGTGGCAATCGAAGCCACGGCGATGAGAGTCATATTATCCATAGGTTGTGTTGGTTGGTTATGTTTATTGAATTTGAGAAGCGGGTGCTGTTTTTGGTTCCTTGGTCTGCGTGGCCGCGGCGATATAGACTGCGGCGAGAATGAAAAAGATATAGGCCTGCACTAAGCCGGTGAGCAGGCCGAGCAGAGTCATGACAATGGGAAAGAGAAACGGCGTGATCGTGAGAAGGATGCCGATGATCATCGCGCCGCTCATCATGTTGCCGAAGAGACGGACCGCCAGAGCGAGTGTTCGGGAAAGTTCGCTGATGATATTGAACGGTAGCATGATCACCGTCGGCTCGACGTAGGACTTGAGATAACCGCCAAGTCCCTGATCCATGATCCCAAAGACTGGCACAGCAATGAGAACGCTCAGGGCCAGCGCTACGGTCGTCGAGAGAGAACTCGTTGGCGGTTCATAGCCGGGAATGATCGTGCACAGCGCGGACACGGCAATGAAAAGGAAGAGCGTGCCCAGGAAGGGCAGGTAAGTATTGGGACGCCGCAGACCCACTTCTTCAATTTGCTTTGCGATGGCCGTCACCACGATCTCCAGCAGGTTCTGCCAGCGGGAACGCCGGTGTTCGGTGGTGAGCCGGCGGGTGAGGAGCTTCGAACCCACGGCCAGCACCAACATGATCGCCCAGGTGAAGGCAATCGTGCCATTGAGTTTGAAAAACCCATACTGCCAAAAAATAAGCTGGTCCGGACTAAGGCGCATGAGTTGCCTCCGAGGTTGGGCGGCGGTGGTGCGGGGATCGCGTCAACCACATGACGCCGAGACGGGCGATGATGAATCCCAGCAGACAAGCCACGAGTCGTGTCCACTGGCCACCGGAGACGTAGTAGAAACCCGCGACGACAATGCCCATCCGCAGCAACATGCTGCCGAAAAACCAGAGCGCAGGGTTTGAGGACGAAACACCTTTGCGCACCGTCCACCAGAGTCCGCCGAAGAAGATCGCGCCGAGCACGCCACCCTCCAGACCTGATAACACCAGCATCAGCGGCTCATTCATGCTTATCCTCCTGTTCGTCGCGCATGGCTTTTTCTTCCTTCGCGACCCAGTGCCACGCATTCCAGCAGCCGATCACGAGACCAGCCATAAGCAGCGCGAGGGTCCACGGATGGCTGGAGGGATAATGGTGATCCAGCCAAAGGCCGAGTGCGGCTCCGAGCAAAGTAGGCACCGTGACGGACCAGCCAATGATCCCCATCATACCGAGGCCGAACCACACGCCGGGACTTCCGTTGCGGCGGGCGCGGAGCTTGCGCTCGGCCTTGGCGCCGATCTCGCAGGCAAGCGTCGGTTCGTTCTTTGGTGACTTGTTATCCATGGGTGAAAGCGGCGAATCGATGAAGAAATCCGGACTCCAGTTTGGCCATAACCGAGCGCACACTTTTCTCGTTTTCGTCGAGCGTGAGAAATTCACTTTCCACGGATGCGCGCAGTTTCCCGAGATCGGCCCCACCAAGAGCACGGCGCACTGAGACGAATACTTCAGCACCGACCTTGACCAGCACGCCCTTGTCCACGGCGACGAAGACTTCGCCGTCGGTTGCGGTTTCATAAGTTAAAATGCCGGGCACGAGCGCGGCCACGCAATCCAGTCGATGTGGCAGGAGCCCAAACGAACCTTCCCGTGTCTCCGCGACCATGCGCAGGACATCGGGCTTCTCTGCGAAAACCTGGAAAGGGAGTAGTATTTTAAGCTGCATGAGCGGGCGCCGGTTCGGGTTTCGCTGACGGTTTCGATGCGGGGTTGGCCTTTGTCTTGGCTTCGTCGATCGCGCCAATCATATAGAGTGCGCTCTCCGGGTAATCCTTGAATTCGTCATTCAGTATCCGTTCGCAGCCATCGAGCGAATCCTTGAGACTCACGAGCTTGCCCTGCATGCCGGTGAATTGCTCGGTGGTGAAAAACGGTTGCGTGAGAAACCGCTCCAGCCGTCGGGCGCGGGCCACGACGTTGCGATCGTCCGGTGAAAGCTGTTCCAGGCCCAACATCGCGATGATGTCCTTGAGCTCACCGTATTGCGCGAGCGTGCGCCGGATTTCCTGCGCCAGCTTATAATGACGCTCACCGATGATGCCCGGCGTGGCCATCTTCGAGGCGGACTGCAGCGGA
Source organism: Chthoniobacterales bacterium (assembly GCA_039918055.1). Lineage (GTDB taxonomy): Bacteria > Verrucomicrobiota > Verrucomicrobiia > Chthoniobacterales > JBDTJR01 > JBDTJR01. Next base: position 946 of record JBDSIH010000389.1, on the reverse strand, counting down.
TCGATCGCCGGGAACAGCCCTTCGCTGGCGCGCTTGCGCGAGAGCACGATGGACGCGGAGAGATGCGAGAACGTGTGCACCGCCGCCGGGTCGGTAAAATCATCCGCCGGCACATAGACGGCCTGGATGGAAGTGATCGCGCCCGTGTCGGTATTCGCGATGCGTTCCTCCAGGCCCGCGAGCTCGGTGCCCATGGTCGGTTGATAACCGAGACGCGATGGCATCTGGCCCATCAGACCGGAGACTTCCATGCCGGCCTGGATAAAGCGGAAGATGTTATCGATGAGCAGCAACACGTCACGGTGTATGTCGTCGCGGAAATATTCGGCCATTGTCATCGCCGCATGTCCCACGCGGAATCGCGCGCCCGGCGGTTCGTTCATCTGGCCAAAGACCATCACCATTTTGGACAACACGCCCGCTTCTTTCATATCGCGGTAAAGCTCCTCCCCTTCGCGACAGCGCTCGCCGATGCCGCAAAAAATGCTCACGCCATCCTGATGCTCGATCATGTTGTGGATCATCTCCGTCAGCAGCACGGTTTTGCCGACACCGGCACCACCAAAAAGCCCCCCTTTGCCGCCGCGTTCCAGGGGCACCAGTACGTCGATGACTTTGATGCCGGTCTCAAAAATCTCCGACTTGGTGACACGCCGCGCCAGTGGAGGAGGATCGCGATGCACTGAGCGCCATTCGACATCGGCCAATGCCGGCTCGCGGTCGATCGTATTCCCAAACACATCAAACATTCGTGAGAGAAGCTCTTTGCCCACCGGCGCTTTTAACGGGCCGCCCGTATCTTCGACGGACATGCCACGCGCAAGTCCTTGCGTGGGGGTGAGCGCAATGCCGCGAACCGTATTCGCATCACGCTGCGCCAGCACTTCGATAACAATTTCCCGTTTTTCGCCCGCGCGCAGCACGGTGTAGATCGCCGGTAAACGGT
>JBDSIH010000388.1:0-14452 GCA_039918055.1 Chthoniobacterales bacterium | reverse complement strand
GGGTTTCTTCGCTGCCACGGCACATGAAACCCCTGTCCCCAAAGACTCACCGAGAATATAAATGGGCTTTTGTGTAATGACGGACAAATCGTCGACGGCCTTGCAGGCGAGGGATACAATCGCCTGTTCAGAAGGACTGCCCGCCATATTGGCATAGCCGGGATACTCAAATAGATAGATATCGCAGTGCGGATCGGCATCCCGAAGCTTGCTAACCAGCTCGGTTCGCTCCAGCGCGAGTCCGCCATTACCGTGAAAAAGCACCAGCGAATACCGGCTTTCCTTTGCCGCTTCTATTTTCCATCCCAAGGCAGCGCCGTCCTTCGCTCTCCAGGATTCAAAGCCTGTAGCCTTCGCCGCCAGTTCAACCTCCTGATTTCCCATACGGTGCGGGAAATAGATGAAGGACCTCTGGCGCACAAACATTATCAGGCATACCACGCAGTAAAAGACGACGGTGCACGCCAGTATTATGAAAACGGATTTTTGCATAGATTGAACTGCCCTGAAGTCTGTTTTATTTAAGGAGATTGGGCAAATTAATCACAGGTTGAAAATTCTTCCGGCAGACATTGCGCATTTTCACGAAGAGTGCAAATACTGGTATCAGGAATCGGACTGTCGGGTTCCTTTTTATCTGTGAAGAACCATAAGCTTTTTATCCTGATTCTGGCCCTTATTTCGATGATCGGGCCCATGTCTACCGATGCTTATCTGCCATCGTTTCATTCGATCACGAAAACATTTCATGTGGGGATGGATGCCGTGCAGCAGACGCTCACGATTTACATGGCTGCGATGGCGGTGATGACGCTTTTTCACGGCACGCTCTCCGATGCGGTCGGGCGTCGGACCGTCATTCTCGCGTCGCTTCTCGTTTACACGCTGGCCTCCTGCTTTGCGGCCATGTCACGTAATCTTCCCGAGCTTCTGCTTTGTCGTCTCATTCAGGGAACGTGCGCGGGAACGGGAACTGTCGTCGGTCGGGCAATGATCCGTGATCGGTTTGAAGGACCGGAAGCGCAGAAGATGCTTTCCTATACCGTCATCGTTTTTGGGATTGCCCCGGTCATCGCGCCGATTATTGGCGGCTGGCTGGAAGTCATTTACGGGTGGCACTCGGTGTTTGTTTTCATGGCTGCATTCGGTTTGCTGCTGCTGCTGGTCTGTATCTTCGGATTGCCGGAAACACTGCCCGTCGCGGAACGCTCGCCCCTGCACCTCGGCCTTACCCTGAAAAATTACGTTATCATGGGAAGTGATCGCCGCTTTCTTCTTCAATCGCTTTCCCTCGCATTTACCTGCACGGGAATATTTGTCTACATCAGCGCCGCACCGGCCTTTGTCATGCAGATTCTTCATCTTCCGGAAACGGCGTTTGTATGGCTTTTTACGCCTATCATCGGAGGAATCATGATTGGTTCCTTCGTAGCCACTATCATGGCGCATCGTTGGAAATCAGAACGCATAATCAGGGTTGGATTCTGGTTTCTCATAGCGATGGCGCTACTCAATGTTCTCTATACAGGATTTTTCCCCGCTACTATTCCCTGGGCGGTGATTCCCATCCTGCTTTGCAACATGGCTATGGCATTTATTTCTCCAGCGATGACGATCCTCACGCTCGATCTCTATCCCGAACGCCGCGGCATGGCAGCGTCGTTGCAAAGTGCCTTCACCATCGGAATTTTTGCGCTGACATCAGGAATCTTCGCACCATTGCTTTTCCAAAGCGCATTTCGCCTCGCCTGCGGAGTAATGGGCGGATACGTCCTCTGCGTCGTCCTGTGGCAACTCGCCATGCGTCTTCCCATAAAGACGATCCCGGGCTCCGAGCTGGGCGATGCCTGCCTGTCTCCCCTCGAGAAGTAAAATGGTACGCGATACTGGGTTCGAACCAGTGACCTCCCGCGTGTGAAGCGGGCGCTCTACCACTAAGCTAATCGCGCAATTAAAGGGTAGGGGAGAATATTTAATCGGCTTTCGGCGACTCTGCAATCACAGAACTTTGCGCTATTCCAAATTTGTAACCCGTTTTTGTAACCTGATCGTTGAAAATGCTTAACGGGAGATGAAAAGGAAGAATCGGTGAATTGTTACGAAAAAGTTCCTTTATAGCCATTGTTGGCAAAAAGGCTGTGGAAGACAGTTCGGTGCTCATTTTCTCTTATGAGTGGAATATGAAACAGAAGCCGTACCTTTCCCAGTTCATCCCTGCTTCACATTCGGCAGTTAGTTTTATGACGAGCGTACAAATTGAGCGTCCCCTGTCTTCCGAGGCGAAGATAGATCTGGAAAAAGCGGAGAGCCTGCAGCAACTGGCCGGGAGAATGCATATTCCTTATGAGTCTCTGGATATTATGGAGGAGAAGCCGGCTATACGGGAGCTTCTTCCCGCAAAGGTGGCGTTGCGTCATCTGTTGCTGCCGTTCCGCTATGAGGAGGGTGTTTTGACGATTGCGATGAGCACGCCTTTTGACCGTGTGGCGCGGCAGGCGGCGGTGATGACGGTGAAGCATCCCATTGCATGGGTATTGGCGCCGCGGGAAAAAATTATTGAGCGTCTGCGTATCTATTATGGAGTAGGAGCGGAAACTTTCGAAGAGGTGCTGGAGCAACGGAGCGAGGATGATTCTTTTTCGGAGGTGAGGCAGGAAACGAACGTGCTTGATGAAGAGGACTCGGAGGCTTCGGTCGTCAAGTTTGTAAACCAGATCCTCCGCGAGGCGCTGAAGGAGCGCGCTACGGATATTCACATCGAGCCGGTTTCGGATAATCTGCGCATACGATACCGTATTGACGGCATTCTCCACGCGGTTCCGGTTCCAGCGAAAATCCGAATGCTTCAGGCGTCAGTAATTTCACGCCTGAAGATCATGGCGCATCTGGATATCGCGGAGCGTCGGCTTCCGCAGGATGGGCGCATCAGTCTCGAAAATGAAGGTCTATCCATCGATGTGCGTGTGGCGACAATTCCTTCCGTGGTGGGCGAGAGTGTCAGCCTGCGACTGCTGGGCCAGGAACGTTTCGATTTCAGCCGCCTGGGGCTTTCCGAAGAGCTGGAAAAGCAAATGCGCAATCTGCTGGAAATGCCTAATGGTATCGTACTTTTGACGGGCCCCACAGGTTGTGGAAAATCTACGACCCTCTACACCTTTCTTTCCCATCTTAACCAACCGGAGCGGCGTATCGTGACCATTGAAGATCCTGTGGAAAATAAACTTCCCGGCGTAATCCAGATCGCGGTGAAGCCGGAGATTGATCTTACTTTCGCGACAGGACTGCGCAGCATTCTTCGCGGCGATCCCAACGTGATCATGGTGGGAGAGATGCGTGATTTTGAAACGACTGAAATCGCCATCCGCGCTGCGCTGACAGGGCACCTTGTATTCAGCACGCTGCATACGAATGACGCCATCGGTGGCATCACGCGTCTGATTGATATGGGCGTGGAACCTTTTCTTGTTGCTGATTCTGTGCGGGCATTCATCGCACAGCGTCTGGTGCGGCGTCTTTGCCCTCACTGTAAGACGCTTGTGACCGTGAATGATGAGGAACTAGTGGCGATGGGATTTCCTGTGGAGAAGAAAGAGCGCATCTATCACGCCGCAGGATGCGGACAATGCCGGAACACAGGATACCAGGGACGTATGGCGATTTACGAAATGTGTTTTGTCACGAAGGCAATCCACGATGCCATCACACGCCGCGAATCGGGAACCGCGCTGAAAACTATCGCCCTGCGTGAAGGAATGGTGCCATTGCGTAATTACGGATGGGAGCAGGTCATTCAGGGGCATACGAGCATTGAGGAAGTGCTGAGAGTGACGGCGGCGGATATCAACGTATTGGATGAATAATGATCCGGTTTTCTTACGAGGCATTCAGCAACTCCGGCACTAAAACGCAGGGAGAATTGACCGCACGCAGTCGCGGGGAAGCGCTTTCGCTATTGCAACGAGATGCGCTGCAACCTACGCGACTTCGGGAATTAGCTGCTATCGAGCCGGAGAGCGGAGAGTCGCCGAAAAGTAAAAAGGTGGAAGTAAAGACGCTACCCTCTGGAGCGCTTACGCTGCGTGAAAAGGATATCGTGTATTTTACCGAGGAGCTGAGTGATCTGCTGGAGGCTGGTCTCCAGCTTGATCCGGCGTTGCGAATCATGGAGCAGCGCACGGATAAGTCGAACCTGACTATCGCCATTACACAAATCCGACAACAAATCTGTGACGGCGTGCGCTTTTCGCATGCGCTGCGCAATACCTCTAAAAGTTTCGGCGAATTGTTCTGCAGCGTTGTCGCCGCCGGCGAAATGAGCGGTGCGTTGCCTGAGCTTCTGCGCCGCCAGGTGGGATATCTGACGACGATCAGTGAATTGCGAAGCAAGGTCGTGCAGGCGTTAATTTATCCGTCCTTTATTTTCGGAGCGGGCGTACTTCTGCTTTGTATTTTCATGAGCATTCTCGTGCCGCAGCTTTCCGTGCTATTTAATAAGACCGGACGTACGCTTCCGCTACCCACGCGCATATTGATCGGAAGTAGTGATTTATTTGCTCAATATTGGTGGCTGATCGTGTTGCTTGTGATCCTTGGCGCAGTTTCATTCTGGAAATTAATTACCTCACCAGGTGGAAAATTCTGGTGGCATCGGGTTCAACTGAAGATTCCCCTTGTGGGAGAAATTTTGAGCAGCCGGTTTTATGCACAATTCGCCCACACACTGGCAAACCTCACTGCAAATGCGCTTCCTCTTCTTACCGGTCTTGATCTGCTTAGTCATTCCACGCCCAATGTATTTTTGAGAGAGCGGCTGATGCGTATCACGGAACGCGTCAGTGAAGGGGGATCACTCGCCCGGGCGATGGGGAAAGTCGGACCATTTCCCGGACTGATGATTGATCTTGTTTCCGTAGGTGAACAAACCGGGGATATCTCGACCGCTTTCCGCAAGATCGGCACGCGCTATGACAAGGATCTGAACCTGCTTATCCAACGGCTTACAGCATTTATCCAGCCAGTCATTATTATCATCATGGCATTTGTCGTAGGCATCGTGGCCTATTCCATTCTCGCAGGTATTTTCCAGGCCGTGGCCGGACTGCGGACGCATTAGAAGAGATCGTCTCAGGAATGTTACAAAAACGTTTCTTTGAGACAATGCAGTTTCAATGCCTTCTCTGTACACTTGTATGGTTCGATCCATGGAATGCAGGCTATAAAATTCATCACGCTAATGATCGCTATCTTTATAGGTGGCGAAGTTTTTGCAGAGCAGGAGTCCGGTATTCCGGTGCCTTATCCTTTGCAGCGCTATCAATTACTGATGGAGAAATCGCCGTTTATTCGCGAAGCACCCGGCGGTGAGATTTCCTCACAGGGATTCAGTAAGGATCTCGTAATTACGGGTCATTTTTGCATCGGAGGTGTTATTTTCCTCAATGTCCTGGATAAAAAAACACAGACACGGATGAGTCTAAGTTCGGAAGAGCGTGATCCCGCTCACCTGAAGGTAGTTTCTCTTCATGGAAATGATGATCCTTTTAAAGTGGAAGCCGTCATACGTTCCGGCAATGAAGTCGCAACCATCACTTTCGATCGCAGCGCAACGACTATCAAAAATACTGGGAAACAAACAGCCGTTCTGGACGGTTCCAGACAAAGTAAACTGGCTAAGGCTTTGAAACCTCCCGTTATGGAAGACGGGAAAAATGCTCCTTTGCCGGTGGCGTTGATGGATCTTGATACGGATAAAAGCCTGACCGATGATCGAAAGGCCCTATTTGAAAATCTAAAAAAAGAATTTCTCGATAAAGTCGGTCAGGCCAATGAAGACCCGACAAGTCCGGAATACATGGAGCGCTGGAGAGTTGCAAGGCGCGAACTCGACGCGAGTTTTAAGGCGATGTTCGGGGTTGCTGATTTTCAGGCAAGACAGCGCGAAGCCAACGCTCGGGATGGCACTTTGACGCAATAAAGCGTCGTGAAAAAATAAGGCGAAAACGTCATAATCGCTTTTCTGTTCTTCGTGTAACCATACATACCCAGTTCAAGTAAAGAGGGTAGGGAACTGTTGTAACAGAACTGTAACAATATATCCCTCATCGTGCGTGCTCTGTTGATGTTAAACGCTGTGTTTGAATTTTACCCAATCAAATACATTGAGCTTGTACGCATCATTTTCTCATCCGTATTTCGTTCCACAATGTTCGGGAAGAACATTGCGAAATGATTCGTATGTGAATGTACGATTGGCATTTACCATTTTCATTGCAGGCTTCACCGCTCTCGCGCGTGCCACTCCGCCTGCTACGACACAGGGTGTTTACACGCCACCGGCGGAAAATCAGACAGATCAATCTGCGACTACTACTGCACAAGGTGGAACGTCCGCATCGATGTATATCCAGGAATATCGTGTATTGGGCGCGCATCAATTGACCGGTAAGCAGGTAGAGGCAGCAGTCTATCCTTATCTGGGGCCTGCCAGAACACCCGCAGATGTGGATCAGGCGCGTGCGGCATTGGAAAAGGCATATCAGGAGGCGGGCTATCAGACGGTATCCGTAGAAATTCCCCAGCAAAAAGTAAAACACGGCATCGTGGTATTGCAGGTAGTTGAAAATAAGGTCGGTCGTTTGCGGGTGAGAGGCGCGCGATATTTTTCTCCGAGTCAGATTAAGCAACAGCTTCCTTCATTGGCGGAAGGTGGGGTTCCAAATTTTAATCACGTTTCCCAGGAAATCGTGGCGCTGAACCAGTTGCCTGATCGTCAGGTTACGCCGACGCTTAAGGCGGGAGTCGAACCCGGCACGGTGGATGTGGATATTAATGTGAAAGACACACTTCCCCTGCACGGAAGTCTGGAACTTAATAACCGCTATAGCCCGAATACGACACCGCTTCGCGTGAATGGCTCGGTGAGCTATACAAATTTGTGGCAGCTTGGCCATTCTATCGGATTCAGTTTCCAGATTGCACCGCAGCGTCCTTCGGATGCGGAAGTGGCATCGGCTTACTATCTGGCGCGATTGCCAAGTCTGCCGTGGTTGAGTCTGCTTCTTCAGGGAACCAAACAGAACAGTAACGTCTCCACACTGGGCGGAGGAAACGTGGTGGGTAATGGCGAGATGGCTGGAGCACGGCTGATCGTGAGTCTGCCTCCACTGAAGGAATTTTCGCATTCGGTGGCTCTTGAGGTGGATTACAAGCATTTCGACCAGGATTTATTTGTGGGAGGTTCGCTGACCGGATCTCCCATTACTTACTATCCCGTCAGTCTGAGTTATTCCGCTGCATGGGTGACAAAATATTCCACCACCGAGTTTAATGGCGGGGTCACCTTCGGTTTACGTGGCACATCGCCTTCGGAAGCAGATTTTGATAATTCACGGTTCGATGCCGATAGCGGTTTCTTCTACTTCCGTGGCAAACTCGACCGTACGCAGGAATTGCCGTTGGGATTTCAGGCCTATGCCGAGATTCAGGGGCAGGCGGCTAATGAACCCCTCGTTGCCAGTGAACAGTTCAGCGGCGGTGGCCTGGATACCGTGCGCGGCTATCTGGAATCCGAAGTGCTCGGAGATAATGCCATCGTCAGCACCTTTGAGCTCCGCACGCCTTCTCTTCATGGATGGGGACTGGATGAAATGCGCCTCTATGTATTCAGCGACGCGGGTGTTTTTACGCTCAACAATCCTTTACCCGGGCAGCAGTCGCAGTTTGATCTCGCAAGCGTGGGCGTGGGCGGGCGGATACGCACGTTCAGTCACCTAAACGGATCGCTGGATGCCGGAGTTCCTTTGATCACCCAAGCGCCGAATACAACGGCGGGCAGCGTTTTGGTGACATTCCGTCTCTGGGGAAATTTTTAAAAACGAAAAAGAAATGCACATTCAATCTGTAAATCGAAGGTATCGGGTATGGCCACTTCTGTTGGTGGCGATGATGGCCTACTGCGCCACAGCGCACGCATGGTGGGACAAAGAATGGACGGTTCGTAAAAAGATCACACTGGATACAAGCTCCAAGGGCGCGGAAATTACCGACCCGATTGGCACCTCGGTTGTTCTTGTACGTCTGCATGAAGGGAATTTTCAGTTCGGAGCCGCTCAGGATGACGGCGGAGATATGCGCTTTTTAAGTGCGGACGATAAAACACAGCTGCCTTTCCATATTGAAAAATACGACTCGCTCATGAATGAGGCGTTTGTGTGGGTGAAGGTTCCGGATGTCAAACCCGGCACTCCTGTCAGCTTCTGGCTCTATTACGGAAACCCCAGCGAGAAAGCGAAGAGAACGGACGATGGAAAAGGGATCTACGATGAAAATACTTCTCTGATTTATCATTTCATCGAACACGGAACTGCGGCCAGTGATTCCACCGGTCTTGGAAACAATGCACAGAATGCGGGGATTCCCTCGGAAGGCTCGATGATTGGCGCGGGATTGCGTCTGAGTGGACATGGTCCGATCACCATTCCCACTTCTGCCACGCTCGACTGGGCGGTTGGGCAGTCATTGACATGGTCAGCTTGGGTTAAACCTACAACGCTTCAGCCTAATGCCATACTTTTCAGCCGTAAGGATGGCAGCAATGGCTTTGTCATCGGAATCGATAACGTAGTTCCCTACGTCGAGGTCACGGATGCCAGCGGTGCCCATCGCAGCCCTGGGGGCACACCCATGGCTGTAAATGCCTGGAAGCATCTGGCTGTCACGGCCGACGGAACGAAAGTCTCTCTTTATTTAGATGGGCAACAATACGGCACCTTGAATGCAGCGCTGCCCGCGTTGAATAGTCCGGCAATTATCGATGCGGATTCTGCGGATGGATCATCGCCTAATCCGGGCGTTGCCGGCGAAATGGATGAAATGCAAATCTCGCATGTCGCACGGCCCGCAGGCTTTATCAAACTGGCGGCCATTAGTCAGGGTAGTGGCGAGAATGCCGGAAAGCTGCTTGTCATGGATGCCGACGAAGTTCGTTCCGGTGGCTGGTTTAACGGCGGCGGCATTATCGGTACGCTTCTCAAATCCGTCACCATCGACGGCTGGCTGGTTATTGGAGTACTCGCGATCATGGCTGTCGTGAGTTGGTATGTCATGGTTACCAAATTTTTCTATCTTCAGAATTTGAGCAAAGGCACGGAAGAGTTTCTTAAGGAATGGCGACATGTCGCTTCTGATCTGACGCAGATGGATCATCAGGACTCCGAAAATGTGAAGAGCTTCGGAGGTCGTGTGGACAAGAAGCGAATGAAGCTGCTCCATCAGGCATCTATCTATCAGATCTACCACATCGGTTCCGAGGAAATCGGGCATCGTCTGGGCAGTGGCGTAAAAGGTCTGTCGGCACGTTCCATTCAGGCTATTCGCGCAAGCCTTGATGGCGGAATGGTAAGGGAAAGCCAGAAGCTGAATGATCATATGGTTTATCTCACCATTTCCATTGCAGGAGGTCCTTACCTTGGTCTTCTCGGAACGGTTGTCGGCGTCATGATCACCTTTGCGGAAATTGCCGCCTCGGGAGAAGTCAATATTAATGCCATTGCTCCAGGTATTGCAGCGGCGCTGATTGCGACAGTTGCGGGGCTGCTCGTCGCGATTCCGGCACTTTTTGGTTACAACTACCTCATTTCGCGCATCAAGGATGCAAGCAGCACTGTCTATATATTCATCGACGAATTTGTGACGAAAATGGCCGAGTTTTATCCTGCGGAATAACCGAAACGCACTCCTGGTATATCAATGAAAGCTGATTCAGATGGAAAGACCTACGATGACATCAACGTCACTCCTATGGTCGATTTGTACCTTGTACTGCTTCTCATTTTCATCATCATGACGACGGCGGGGGTACAGGGCGTGAAGGTTAATCTTCCGAAGGCGAGTAAGTCTCCAAGTTTGAGCAAGCCGAAGGTCGTAGCCATCAGCGTTAATAATGAAGGAAAAATCTTCTGCAATACATTGCCCGTTTCGCTTCAGGATCTCGAACAGCGCCTTAAACAACTCAAGGCACAGACGCCGGATTTACCCGTTGTTCTTAAGGGAGATAGTCAAACGCAATACCAGGGCATCATGAATGTTCTCGATGTGCTGGGCCGCACAGGCATCTCCCAGGTCGGTCTGGCAACAAAGGCTCCTGGAAAATGAACGATCGCGCTGTAAAACCCGATCCTGACGATGACGAAGAGGAGGTCAGCTTCTTCCGGCGTTACCGTATCGTGATCATTATAGCGGCAGTTCTCCTTATTGCGGGCGCTATTGGAATTATAAAATCATTTGGTGGCCACGGCTCTTCCGCACCACGGAAAGAGCCGTCGATGGTGATGCTCAAATTGCCACCACCACCGCCTCCATCGACCCCGCCGCCTACGCCACCACCCGTGCAGCAACCACAACCGCAAAAAGAAGAGAAGATGGTTGCTCAGGACGCTGTGCAGAATGATCAAAAAAAAGATGAGAAACCGCCTGAGCCTGCGGCAGCACCACTGGGAACGAACGTGAAGGGCGACGGTCCGCCAGATGGCTTTGGACTAGGTGGCGGAAATGGGAGCGGCGGCAGCGGATTAGGCGGCAACGGCGGAGGAGGGGGCGGTCGCTGGGGATGGTATGCAGGACAGGTTCAGACAAAAGTCGCCGAAGCACTGCGTGCAAATCGGCGTACCAGAAGTGCCAGCCTCAACGTGCAGATCCGCATCTGGGCCGACAGTACGGGCCATGTTTCACGCGTCTCTCTGGTTGGCTCCTCTGGCGATTCAGCCATTGATGCAGCCATTAAAAATGAAGTCCTTAACGGTCTTCAGCTAAAAGAAGCGCCCCCACCTGGCATGCCTATGCCGATAATCATGCACGTGAAAGCCAAGCGTCCCCATTAAATTTTTTACCATGAGTACTGACGTCACCCATTTTCAATTCGATACCGCATTTCTGCGAAAGCGTATTCCGTTACTGCTGGCACTTATTGGAATTCCGCTTTTTCAGATTAACGCGGCAAACAACTCCATAACGACAGCGGCGGCAAATTCCCAGCCGACTCAGACGGTTTCCGATATTGATTTTATTCTAAGCAAAGGAGAGGCGCACAATATGGTTGCCTCGGCTAATGGAGCTTCCACGCCAGAAGCATCATCTATACCGCCTGCTCAGGATCCGAAGGGGACGCCATCGCCTGCCTGGGAAGTTCCCGTTTCAAAAGATAATGCCAAGGAGACGGCCGCTTCGGATGCGGCTCTTAATGTAAACAATACCACGGCAGAAAGTAATCCCGTCGGGGACTCCGCACCGGCCTCTCAAAATACGACCATCAACCTTATCAATCGTCTCGTGCAGAAAGGTATCCTTACTAAGGAAGATGCTGCCGAGCTTATTAAGCAGGCCGAGGCAGATGCAGATCTCGCTCGTTCTCAGACCGCCGCTGCCCAGGCGGCCGCGGCGCAGGCCGCAGCAGCACAGGTCGCGGCAACACAGGCAGCCGCAGCAGAGCAAAACTCCGCGCCTCCGACCGACGATGCGGTGCGCGTTACTTATATTCCTGAAACCGTGAAGTCCGAAATACGGGATCAGATCAAACAGGAAGTCATGACACAGGCGCGGGAGGAGCGTTGGGCTGCTCCCCGAAGCGTTCCTTCTTGGTTACGCAATTTCAAACCTGCTGCGGATTTGCGTGTTCGGTATGAAGGTGACTTCTTTCCACAGAGTAATGACGACTCCGGATCTTTTCCGAATTTCAATGCCATTAATACTGGTGCGCCATTTGATGTCAGTGGAAACCAGTTTTCGCCGCAGTATAACGTGAATGAAAACCGCAACCGTTTCCGTATACGTGCCCGCTTCGGTGCGGACATGGATCTGGGCGAAAATTATTCCATGGGGTTCCGGCTCGGAACGGGTGAGACGAATAGCCCTGTCACGGAAAATCAGACAATTGGTCTGGCCAACCAGGGTCAGGGCGGAAATTTCAGCAAATACTCGGTTTGGATTGATCGTGCATTTCTGAAATATCAGATTGGGGACTTTAAGAAGAACCTCATCGTGACCGTCGGTCGCTTTGACAATCCATTCTTCACGACCTCAACCATGCAGTGGGCAGCTGATATTGGTTTTGATGGTGTTGCCCTCATGGGACAATACGAGATTTTGCGTGGATTTACGCCGTTTTTCACAGCGGGCGTATTCCCGATTTTCAACACCGACCTGAATTTCGCCACCAACAATCCGCAGAAATTCCAGAGTTACGACAAGTATCTGTATGCGGTGCAGGGAGGGTCAGACTGGAAAATCAGCAAAGATTTCGAGCTGAAAACAGCAGTAGCGTATTACTACTTCCAGAATGTCGAAGGTCAGCTCTCGACACCATACGTTCCGCTCACTCCACAGGACGCGGGAGATACGGACGACAGCCGCCCGTCCTTCGCTCAGAAGGGAAATACCTACATGGCGATTCGTGATATTCTTCCCGTAGCCGCCAACAACTTCGGAACGATTGACCAGTTTCAATATTACGGACTTGCGACTCCCTATCAGAATATCACGGTTTCAGGACGGCTGGATTACAAGCGGTTTGAACCCGTTTACGTTTCCTTACTTTGGGATTTTGTAGATAACGTTGCCTTTAATCAAAGCTCTATCGATGCGGTCGCCGTTAATAACCGGGGACCCACCGATACGCTTTCCAGCGTAGTGGGCCCCTTTGTGGGCGGTAATATAGGTTGGAATGTAGAATTGCAGGTCGGTGATCCTCTGTTACTCAAACGCTGGAACTGGAACGTGGGCGTCGGTTACCGCTATGTCGAATCCGACGCGGTTGTTGACGGCTTTAATGATTCTGACTTCGGCGGCGGTGGCACCAATCTCAAGGGCTACATTGTCAAAGCCAACCTCGCGCTCTCCAGTAATGTCTGGCTTGGAGTCAAATGGCTTAGTGCCACAAGTATCGCTGGGCCCAGTTTCAAAGAAGATATTTTCCAATTCGACGTGAACGCAAGATTCTAAACCATGATACGCATTTCTTCCATATTACTGTTGTCCCTATTCGTTCTTGGAACGCTCAAGGCCTCCGATCAGCTAAGCCCCGCGGAGCAAAAATTACGCGACGGGTTAAAGAATACGATGCTTCAGTTGCGCGACGCGCAAACGCAGGTTTCGACGCTCCAGGCTACTCAGGCGGAAAACGAACAGAAAATCCAGGACCTGACTGCGCAGCTCGATAAGCTGACTAAACAGAGTACTGCCGATAAGCAGGTTTCCGAAAAAACCATAACCGAGCTCCATACGCGTGTTTATGACCAGGAGCTTAATATCGCCAAATTCAAGGAAGCGCTTGAAAAGTGGAAGAAGAGTTATAATGAGGCCGCTGAACTCGCACGAAATAAGGAGGCCCAACGCGCCAAGGTTGCGAACGACCTGATTCTTCTTCAACGCAGGTTTGACGACGCCCGGACAAAGAATAACGAGATGTTCAAACTCGGGAACGAAATCCTTACGCGCTACGAGAGATTTGGCCTGGGTGACGCCGTGACCGCCCGCGAACCCTTCATCGGCACCACACGTATCAAATTTCAAAATCTTGTTCAGGATTATCAGGACAAACTCACCGATCAAAAAATAAAACCATGAAAACATCACTACATTACTTCTCTCCACTCATTTGCCTCCTGGCGTCTCCATTCATTGGCTTCGCTGCCAACTCTACGGATACTGGCGTCATTGCACGTAGTGGAGAAACCACAATCAAGGTGGATGAAATCCGCCCAATGCTGGCAAATCTTGATGCGAACCAACTCGCTGCCCTTACACAGGATCCTGCTCAGCTTGATCAGTTAGTTCGCACGCTCCTTGCGCAGAAAATTCTGCTAAAAGAAGCGACGTCCAGTCATTGGGAGCAGCAGGCCGATATTGCCGCGAAACTTGAACAGCTCCGCCAGCAGGCGATTGCGGAAAGCTATCTCAAGTCTGCAGCCAAACCGCCCGAAGGTTTTCCCACTGATGCGGAACTGCAAAGCGCTTATCAGGCCAATAAAAATGCCCTTCTGATTCCTCGTCAGTATCATCTCTCGCAAATCTATATCGCCATTCCCCGAAATGCCGATAAGGCAACGCTCGATAAACTTCAGCTTCAGGCTGACGCGCTTTACAAAAAGCTGCGCCAACCGGATGCGGATTTTTCCGCACTTGCACGTTCTGAAAGCGCAGAATCAGAAAGCGCGAAACGTGGTGGTGAGATCGGCTGGGTTCGTGAAAATCAACTCCAGCCTGAGATCCGCACTCCGGTTACTGGGCTTGCTAAAAATGGTATTTCCGAACCGATTCATCTGAATGATGGGTGGCACATCCTCAAGGTTCTGGAAATTAAGGAGCCGTATACACCGTCACTTGATGAGATTCGCAGTCCCTTAACGCAACAGCTTCGAGCCGCACGTCAACGTTCGGACAGCCAGGCCTATCTCGCGAA
>JBDSIH010000387.1:0-3408 GCA_039918055.1 Chthoniobacterales bacterium | reverse complement strand
GCCATCCGATCTGAAACCGAAAGAGCTTCCTTCTGATCGTGAGTGACATAGACAGCGGTCAATCCGTATTCCTTACAGACGCGGCGAATTTCTGTTCGCATTTCAAGACGCAGCCGTGCATCGAGATTGGATAAGGGTTCATCCAGAAGAAGCGCACGAGGGCGAATCACAAGAGCGCGTGCAAGTGCCACGCGTTGCTGTTGTCCGCCGGAGAGCTGTGCGATTTTGCGATCGGCGTATTTTTCTATTTTGACCGATGCCAGCGCGGCCTCTGTGCGTTCGCGGATTTCCGCCTTGGGGAGTTTGCGTTCCTCCAGGCCGAAGGAGACATTTTTCGCCACGGTCATGTGCGGCCAGAGCGCGTAGCTCTGAAACATCATTCCTGTATTGCGCTTATGAGGCGGAAGATGGGTGACATCCTCCTGATCGAAAAGTATGCGCCCACTATCCGGCGTATAAAATCCGGCGATATTTCTTAGTAGAGTCGTTTTTCCGCAGCCGCTTGGGCCTAAAAGGAAGAACAGCTCTCCGGGTTCGATGCGGAGAGAAATGGAATCCAGGGCAGTATTATCCCCGAATTTTTTGACCAGATTTTCGATGGTGATGGAGATCATGAAGGAAGGTCACGCCATTTGCAGAACTGTGGGGTGGAAAGAATCGAAGGTCAATCCTAAGCGGGGTGAAAATTTTTCTCGCTATGACTCCCGAAAGTCGGGCATTTTCACCTTCTATGTCAGTTCTCGTTGTTGGCTCAATTGCATTGGATACCGTAAAAACTCCCGTAGAGGAACACGCCGATTTGCTTGGCGGCTCCGCTTCCTTTGCCGGTGTTGCCGCAAGCTTCTTTTCCAGCGTGAATATGGTAGGAATCGTCGGAAATGATTTTCCTTCGCGTTACATCGAATTTTTCCGTTCACGCAAGATCAATACCGAGGGCCTGCAAATTGCCGACGGCCAGACCTTCCGCTGGTCGGGAGAATATATGTGGGATATGAATTCCCGCGAAACGCGTTCGGTCGCCCTGAATGTATTTGAGCATTTCACGCCTAAGCTCGCAGAGGGATACAACAAGACGCCCTATGTCCTGCTTGCGAATATCGCACCTTCCCTGCAGCACCATGTTCTGGACCAGATTGAGAAGCCTCGCTTCGTGATCGCAGACACGATGGATTTGTGGATTTCAACCGCGCTGGAGGATCTCACCTCTCTGATGAAGCGTGTCGACATGCTGATTCTGAATGACTCGGAAGCCCGCCAGTTGACCAAGGAAACGAGCCTCATCAAGGCAGGCTATAACATTCTTAAGCAGGGTCCGAAATACGTAGCCATTAAAAAAGGCGAACACGGCTGTCTGTTATTCGGTAAAGATCACTTCTTCAGCTGCCCGGCTTATCCGCTTGAAGACATCAAAGATCCGACTGGAGCAGGGGACGCTTTTGCCGGTGGTCTGGCTGGTTATCTCGCAAGTCTGGATAGCAAAGAGGTGACGTTTGATCAGCTTCGTCTCGCAGTCGTTTACGGCAGCGTCGTCGCCAGCTTCAATGTGGAATCCTTCAGCATGGATCGTCTCCAGACTATCGAAGCCAAAGATATCGAGGAACGCTATAGGATGTTCCGATTGATGAGTCAGTTCGAATCACTCGCCTAAGGGCGGGTGATCCTACTCTTCGATTTCGCCGGAAGCGGCTTTCACGATTTCGAGAAAGCTTCTTTCCTCGAGACTTGCGCCGCCGACAAGAGCGCCATCAATATCCGACTCAGACATTAGTTCCCGCGCATTCGAGGGCTTCACGCTGCCGCCGTAAAGAATGCGGGTTTTGTCCGCGCTGGCTGGTGAAATAATTTCGCTCAGGGTTTTGCGAATAGAGGCGTGTGCTTTCTGAGCCTGATCAGGGGAGGCTGTGCGGCCGGTTCCGATAGCCCAGATCGGCTCGTAAGCGATGACGATATCCTGAAAAGACTCTTCATCAATGGTGCCAAGGCTTTCGACCAATTGTGTGCGCAGGACTGTTTCTTCTTTGCCCGCATCGCGTTCTTCCAGCGTTTCCCCAATACAAAGAATGGGTTTTAGCTCCGCGCCAAGAGCGGCATGAACTTTTTTACAAACGATGGCATTGGTTTCGCCAAAAAGCTGACGACGCTCGCTGTGGCCGACAATGATGTAACGCACGAAAAGCTCACGCAGCATCGGGGCACTGATCTCGCCGGTGTACGCGCCATTCATTTCATAATGCATGTTCTGCGCGCCGAGACGGATTTTCTGCGAACCGCCGAGAAGTTCTGAAACTTTGGCGATACAGGTAAAAGGAGGGGCGATGACAATTTCAACATTCGAGATTTCCGCAACATCGCGACGGAAATCCTCAATGAAGCTGGTGGATTCACCGACCGTCATATTCATCTTCCAGTTAGCTGCAACCAGTTTTTTTCTCATACAAATTCAATAAGGAATTATTTATCCTGAAGAATGGTAACGCCGGGAAGGGGTTTGCCTTCCAGGAGTTCAAGGGATGCACCGCCTCCCGTGGAAATGAAGCTGACCTTATCGGAATAACCTGCTTTTTTAACGGCCTTCACGCTGTCTCCACCGCCGATAATGCTCGTGGCAGCAGTATTGTTTGCGATGGCTTCCGCGACGGAAAAAGTTCCCTTTGCACAGTCGGCGATTTCAAAAATTCCCATTGGACCGTTCCACAGAATGGTCGCGGCATTGGCAATTTCGGCATTATAAATTTTGGCAGTTTCGGGACCGATATCCACGCCCTCCCAGCCATCAGGAATGTTGCCGCCGACTTCAGTGACTTTCGTGGGAGAGACTTTGCGGGCCTTGAAATCCACTTCTTCGGCAATGATATTATCTACAGGAAGCAGGAACTTGACACCTTTGACTTTCGCTTTTTCCAGCGCGCGTTTTGCGGTTTCCACGTGTTCGGGCTCCGAGAGGGATTTTCCAATCTTACGATCAAGGGCGAGGGCGAAGGTGTAAGCCATTGCGCCGCCGATCAAAATGGTGTCGGCCTTTTCGAGCAGGGAATCGATGACCTGAATTTTATCGGAAACTTTTGCGCCACCAAGAATCACGAGGAACGGACGCTTTGGATCGCGAAGTTCTTCAACGAGGTATTTGAGTTCCTTCTCCATTAGAAGGCCGGAAACAGCAACCGGCAGAATGCGGGCAACGCCTTCGGTGCTTGCATGCGCGCGGTGGGCAGAGCCGAAAGCGTCATTCACGTAGATATCCGCAGACTCCGCGAGTTGCTTTGCGAATTCAGCGTCATTTTTTTCCTCTTCGCCATGAAAGCGCACGTTTTCGAGGATGAGCAATTCTCCATCCTTAAGTGCTGCGATCTTTTCTTTTGCGACAGGGCCTACGCATTCCTCGGAAAACCCAACGGATTTACCAAGAAG
>JBDSIH010000386.1:0-4666 GCA_039918055.1 Chthoniobacterales bacterium | reverse complement strand
CAAAAAGATAGTCGATGCGGGAGTATTCGTCTTCCCACGCCCAGTAATATGTCCATCGGTCTCCCTCGGAGTCATTGAGGTAGATATCCTCCAGGTAATCCGAAGTGCCGCGAAGCCCGATGATTTCCTTGATGGGTGGCGTATTTTTCGTGTCATTGAAATCCCCGAAAAGCAGAAGATTGCTGTCCGGTTTGAATTTCAAAATTCCTTCGACATATTTGCGCAGTTCGTGTGCTTCGAGGGAACGAAGGAGTGCCTCGCTGTATCCATGCGCTTCGCGACGGGATTTTAAATGCACGCCGAGGACGCGTAACTGGTAATCGCTGCGGACCTGTATGGTGACATCGAGAATGCCGCGCTGCATGTGCGCGGGTTTCCCATCCATGGTGAATCGGACGTTGGATTGTGAATTGCGCTCCGCGATGGGAAATTTGCTTAGCAGGAGAACATGGCGTTCCTTGTCTGCGCCCTCCACAAGTTCCATGTAGGGATAATCCATTCCCGCTTCCCGCAGGCGCTTGCGGAAGTCTTCCGCCTGCACGCTGTCGCCCATTTCTTCAACACCGAGTATGTCCGGCTGGATCGCGCTGATGGATTCAATGACTACTGCTTTGGACTGTGCGGATTTTGGTGTTCGTCGTTTTTTACCCTCGTGGGAGCGATCCATCAATACCCAGTTCTGCACATTGTATTCCGCAAATATAATCGGCGTCTCTGCAGCAAGAGATGCGCAAAGAGCGGAGAAAACGGTAGCGGCGACGCAAACGTAAAACCTCATACCTAAGAGGGCGAGGGGCTTGCGTAAGCGGGAAAATTAAACCGGCGTATGCGGAGGCGTCGCTGGCTGTTCGTGGGCGACAGGAGCTACGGTAATGGGAGTGGCCTGTTCAGGAAGACCCTGAGCTACTTTATCCTTGGGCTCTTCGATCTTGATGGCGGGAGCGGGTGACTTATGAAGCTCCTGGTCAAATTCATCTTTGGCTTTGCGGAATTCATTCACACTCTGGCCAAGGCTGCGGGCGAGTTCGGGAAGGCGCTTTGCTCCAAAAACGAGAAGCAAAATCAAAAAGATAAAGAACAACTCGGGCATCGTCGGCATTCCAAATGCGATAAAAGTACTCATGGTTTGTAAGCGTAATTTACCATGCAGTCCTCTGTAATGCAAAGGAAAGCTTGGATGAGAAGCGTGAGCTAAAAAGCCTGAAAATCAGAGTAAAAACCGTTCCTTTGGCTAAAAATTGGAATTATTCCTTCTTCAGCAGCGCGCTGGCGGCCTGTGCATCTGGCAATTTCCACTTCTTCATTTTGCTCAGGTATTCACTACGCGGCAGGAGAACATAACAGGGATTTTCCCCGGCCCGTAACCAGGATATTAGTTTTACGAGGTTTGCTTCAGCCATGGTCGTGCATCCTGAAGTAGGTTTTTGTTCACCGCGCCGGATATGGAAAAAGATCGCGCTGCCTGCGTTCGCTACAGGCGGTTCAGCATTATGCCGGATTTCCACAAGCCAGCGGTAAGCGGAATCTCCAATTCGCATCTTCTGTTTTTCAAACCATGACGGAGGATTGGCGGGATTAATGGTCACATGTTTGTTGTATTCAGGAAGCGAGGGATCATCCACCCAGGCGTCGTTTGCATTCACCTGATGAAAGGGGTAGTTCGCGCCGGCGGGAAGGCTGGCATCGTAGGTATAAATGGTTCCGATTTTGAAAATGCCTGCCGGAGCGCGGCGGTCTTTTTCTACTTTGTGCGCGCCATGTTCATTCTGCCCAGCGATACCGCGTCCCCATACCAGACCGTTTTTTCCAAAGAGTACCGGAACAGGCGCGGCGGCCGGAACCCAGTTCCCGTCTTTCAAATCAAAGAACTGCATGCGTCCCTGATTGGAATTCCAGTCCGGCGCGATAGAGACGATGAGCTGCGAACAATTGGAAGGCACCTGCGCCCATGCGGATAACGTGGAAATGAACGCAAAAAAGAAGATGAGAAAACGCATGCGCGGGTTTCTAGCAGAAGCATCCATGGGGCACAATGGCGCGTTGACGGAATTTCTCCGCTCAGGTGGTATAAGCGCGAATGTGGCGCCAGATGCGATTGCCTGATAGGTGTAGCCCATGAAAAAAAAGAAGTCTAAAGTAAGCTTTTCAAGATTCGCCCGTATGACCGCAATCGGCACAGGGAATCCGATATCCTTCGCCCTCGCGGTGCTCGTCATTCTGGTATGGGCAATAACAGGCCCGCTTTTTCATTACAGTGATACGTGGCAGCTTGTTATCAATACCAGCACCACCATCATTACCTTCCTTATGGTATTTCTGATTCAGAATACGCAGAACCGCGATTCAGAGGAAATTCACGTCAAGCTTGATGAACTGATTCGCGCCCTCGAGGGAGCGGAGAACTCGCTGCTCGACCTTGAAGAGCTTGATGAAAAGGAGCTTCACCGCATTCGTCTGCAATACACGAAGCTTGCAGAGGCAGCGGAAAAGGAACATTCGCGTCGGAAAACCGAGGAGTAGGGATTCCGGTTTGCGTATTAAATCATTTCGCTTCGTGCGCATTGGCATACAATGAGGGATGGCTGATTCTCAATTCGCGGCAATTTTTGACTGGGATGGGGTTATTATTGATTCCTCTGCTTATCATCGCAGGAGTTGGGATGTGCTTTCTCTGGAAAACGGAAAAGTATTACCTGTCGGACATTTCGAAAAAGGTTTTGGGAAAAAGAACGAAGTCATCATTCCTGACATACTGGAATGGACGAAAAACTCGGAAGAGATTCGCGCCATTGCCGATCGCAAGGAAGAGATTTACCGCAAGTTGCTCGCAGACGAGGGGATTGCGCCCATGGATGGCGTGCGGCCTTTGCTCGAGGCATTGCACAATGCAGGTATTCCATGCGGCGTAGGCTCATCTACGCCGCGGGCAAATATCGACCTCGTGATGGGGCTGACGGAGCTGGATGCGTTTTTCCAAACCATCGTCAGCGCCGAAGATGTGCACCATGGCAAACCCGACCCGGATGTCTTTCTTCAGGTCGCCAAACGCCTGAATGCCGACCCTGTCCGGTGCGTGGTCTTTGAGGACGCCTATGTCGGCATCGAAGCGGCGCATAGGGCAAAAATGCGGGTGGTTGCCGTGGCGAGCACAAATCCGCTCGATAAACTACAGAATGCCGATCTGGCGGTGCAAAGCCTGACGGAAGTTTCCCTGCAGACGCTCGAAGCCTTGTTTTAACCCGGCGCTGAAGGGGAATAGTATTGCTGTCGGAGGGCATTTCCCGTTTCATCGAACCTCGTCATTTTTCATGAAACCTTTTCGCAATCTCGCAGAAACTCATACTCCTAATGGCGCACGCTTTTCGCTGCATGAACATGACGGTGATTATTTCCTGAAGCTCGACGGCAAACAGCTGATGAGTACGACTTCCACAGTCTCGGAACTCCTGCTGGCCGATGTCGCCTGCGCATTTCGGGATAAGCGGCCCAAAGCCAGGGTCCTGATCGGCGGGCTGGGCTTGGGATTCAGTCTCAAACGTGTTCTGGAGATTGTCGATACAGACGCCATCGTGCAGGTCGCGGAACTTCTGCCCGAAGTCGTAGCATGGAACCGGGAATTTCTGGGCGATGTAAACGGACACCTGCTTAATGACGCACGGGTGGAAGTTTTTACCGGGGATGTCTTTGAATGTATCCGAGGAGGTGGGTTGGGACATTTCGATGCGATCCTTCTGGATGTGGATAACGGGCCCACCTCCTTTGTGCAGCCGCAGAATTCGCAGATCTACAAACGTAAGGGATTATCCATTATCAAAAACTCCCTGACCTCCGGCGGACGAGTGGCTTTCTGGTCAGCGGAGAAGGAACCCGCCTTTCTGGCGAGTCTGGCGAACACGGGATTCGATGCGCAGGAAATCGCGGTCAAAGCGCACGAACGTGCAAAGCGATTCGCCCATCAGATTTACGTCGGCGAGCGGCATTAGCTGAAGCGCCTTTCGGCGATGGCTACTAATGTCAATAAGCTTGCTCTTTAAGAGTAGGTATTTAAAATTCCATAGAGAGAGTTGTAAACTAATATATGGTTCGTAACTGCCGATTGATGGCACAAATTCTGGCACTCGCGGCAATCCTCATTGCACTCATTGTTTTGACGGGCTGGATATTTGAGATAGCGGCGCTCAAGACGGTTTTCCCCGGCTACGTGAGCATGAAGGTAAATACCGCCGTTAATTTTCTCTTTTGCGGCAGTGCTTTGCTCATAGCCGCTCAACGGGTGCAAACTCCGCTGAAGAAGGGTATGGGAGCATTTTTAGGCATCTGCGTTCTTCTTATTTCGGGAATAACGCTGATGGAGTATCTGACGCATATTCCCTTAGGGATCGATGAATTGCTCTTCCGGGATGTGAATATCACCTATGGCACTTCCAACCCCGGCCGAATGGCGCCAAACACAGCCCTGACTTTTTTGCTCATGGCCTGTGCCCTGATCGCGCTGCCGCGCGGTACGCGAGGGGTGAGACTGGCGCAGCTACTGGTAATGATTTGTTTTTTTAATGTACTACTGCCGACGGTCGGGTATTTTTTTCACGCGCAGGTTTTTATTACGGTTTTTTCTAAAACGACATTGGCTGTTCATACCATTATCGGTATCTACTTTTTGATTCTG
>JBDSIH010000385.1:0-7921 GCA_039918055.1 Chthoniobacterales bacterium | reverse complement strand
TCTATTTTGCAGGCCGCTTTTTGCAGGAAGAGCAGATGGAAATGAGGAGCTTAAAGCCATTCGCGCGCTAAAGCCCTCGCTGCCTGCGGAACCAATGATTGCCGCAATTTCTGCCCATCCCTTTATTATCTACAGCCTGGATGGGCATGGGCGTGAGGCCACTCCAATGACCGATCCGGCATTGGACCCAAAGGGCCTGGAGACGAAGGCTTACGATCTGTTCGTCATTAACGGAAATCTGAAAGGCACGTCCATCTGGAATGACCACCGTACCTTTTTCGAAAACTTTATCAGCAATCCTGAAAATTACGGGTACACACTCTATCGAAATATTCGTAATAAGTCGTATCTGATTTACATCAAAAAAAACTGATGTCCGCCTCCAAAGGAATTCTCTACGTTGCCACGGGCGAACGCTATGTCGCCGAGGCGATGCAGTCCGCACGATCGGCAAAGCGGCAGATGCCGGATATTCCCATTTGTCTTTTTACGGACAAGCGCCCGGCCTCGACGGATGCCTTTGATGAGATTCGCATCATTGAAAATCCCCGGCATTTTTTTGCGGACAAAGTTCAGCCCATGCTGGATTCGCCTTACGAGCGCACACTCTTTCTCGATACGGATACGCTAGTCTGCCATTCCGTCGAAGATGTTTTTCAATTGCTCGACCGATTCGATGTTGCGATTGCGCATGCGCCGATGCGGCATGACCGCGCCTATCCTACGCCAAATTGTTTTGTGGAAATGAATTCCGGCGTTATCGCCTATCATAAGAACGCCGCAGTTGAACAAATGTTCCGCTGCTGGATTGAAATCTACGAAAAAGAATTGAAGGCGAGTGCTCAACCTGAAATTGGCGATCAGGTGCATCTGCGCCAGGCAATTTACGAATCAGCCGTTTCTCTCTATATCCTTCCCCCCGAATACAACTTCCGCTCAGTAATGCCGGGATTTTGCGCGCGGCAGAAAGTGCGCATCCTCCATGGCCGTGGCGATCTTGAGAGCATTGCGCAAACGCTCAACGCGACAAACAAGCTGCGCGTGTCGCTGCCTTCGCTGGATTTCTTTAATTCCGACCAGGTGCTTATTCTTGATAAACCGGGAAAACTTTTTATGAAATTTTTCGGTGGATTCGTGGAATTGCTCACTCGCTGTCGCGGAGGATTTCGTAAACACACCGGCCTCTGACGTGAATCTCGGATTTGTATATGCCGGTGGAAGAGTTGCGCGCCTGAAGGAACTTAAAAAAGACCCTTCATGCATTCCCTCTGACTTCTTTTATGGCGCGCTGGAGCTTGAACATAGCGGCAATGTGGTCGTATATGACGAAGTTCACGAGACGGATTCTTCGCGTTTGCTGCGCTGGATCGACCACACGTTTGGATTACGCTTTCCGGTTCGCTTTAGCCTTGCGCATTTTTTCGCCTGTCTTCCGCACTTAAAAAAGTGGAACACGTGCGACTGTATGGTCGCAACTAACTCCCGGGCGGGAATGTCGCTGGGCCTGTTAAAGAAACTGGGGTGGCTTCGCAAGCCGATTGTTACCATTCATTGCGGCATTGTAAATTTCGCCCATACGCCTTGGCGCAGAAAACTTACCACTCCGCTTTTAAAGGAACAGGAAATCTTTCTTTTTGCTGACGCGGAGCGGAAGCCAATCTCCGAAGTCTTCGCGATTTCCGATGAACGATTTCACGTTTGTGATTTCGGTGTGGATACCAGTTACTGGAACGCGACCGATGCGGAAGGGGACTTTGTTTTTGCTGTGGGAAATGACGGCCGACGCGATTTTGAAACTTTTGTGCAGGCGGCATCCACCTCTTCCTTTCCGCATAAGCTGCTTACCAAGCTGAGTGTTGAAACTCCGTTTCCCCCGAACCTCGATTACATACGAAGTGGCTGGAAGGACGCCAGTGTTTCCGATAGCGACCTGCGCGATCTTTATCATAAAAGCCGTTGCGTTGTTGTACCGCTGATGGATGCTTATCAGCCCTCCGGGCAGAGCGTGGCGCTTCAGGCCATGAGTTGCGGACGCCCCGTCATTCTTACTAAAACGAAAGGCTTTTGGCTGGATCCGGAATTTGAAGATGGGAAACAGGTCTTTCTTGTTTCTCCCGGCGATACGAATGCGCTTGCAGAAAAGGTGCGCTATCTAATGGAAAATCCGGCCGAGGCCCGCCGGATCGGACGTGCAGGTCGTGAACTTATGTTAACGCATTACTCCATTGCCAAATTTGCAACAGGAGTGGAAAAGGCCTGTCACGCAGCAATAGAACGAAATTAATATCATGGCATTCTTTAAAAAATCAAAGCGTCCCTGCGTAGCCATCAGCATGGTGCCAACACGATCTCCGTGGGGTGGCGCCAGTCCGTTTGTCTGGCAATTGCACAGCCTTTTGCTTCGTCGCGGTTATGACGTAATCTACAATCTTCGCCGCAAGCCGGATCTTGTCTTTGTTATTGATCCGCGGGATGACCACCCGGCAAAACGCTTCGGGCTAAAGGAGCTGCTCCCTTTCCGCAGGGAACATCCCGATGTGCCGATCTTTCATCGAGTCAATGAATGCGACCAACGCAAAGGGACCAATGACATGGACGACATTTTGCGCCGCACCAGCGAGATCAGTGATTATACCGCGTTCATCTCCGAATGGCTGCGGGATTACTTTATTGAAAAGGGGTTTGATAAAAATCGCGCGCATTCCTGTATTTATAATGGCGCAGATCCGCGCGTGTATCATCCGATTGGCTATCGTCTTCCAAAAAATGGAGAGACCATCCGCCTTGTCACTCATCACTGGTCGGACAATCCATTGAAGGGATTTGATGTTTACGAAAAGATTGATCGTCTTATCGCTGATGGAACTTTGAAAGGATTTGAATTAACCGTGATCGGACGCTGGCCAAAAAGCATCGAATGGAAAACAGCGCGTCTGTTTAAACCGATGACGGGTCCGCCGCTTGCGGAGAAATTGCGTGAATGTCATTTTTATGTAACCGCTTCCCGCTGGGAACCCTGTGGCATGCACCATGTCGAAGGTGCGCAGTGCGGCCTCCCACTTCTCTATCACGAAGATGGCGGCGGCATCGTGGAAGCCGGGCTCAAATACGGACTTGGCTATCGTGATAATCTTGTGGAGCGTCTGCAGGAAATGCCGGCGCGCCTGCCGGAATTGCATAATAAATTGCTGCATACCCTGCCATCGGGAGACCGCATGGCGCTCGACTATGCGGATGCCATTCAAATGCTGATTGCGAAGGCCCAAGGTTAATTATTCATGCGCGATGATCTCTGCATCCTGATTTCGACCTGTGATCGCTACCGCGATTTGGCGGATTTTACGCGTGCACAAATCGAATCAAAATGGCCAGTGCATCCTCCCATTTTTGTTTGCGGAATCAGGAATGTACAGGATGGGTTGGAATTACGCGATGATCCGGCGAACTGGATGCAGGTGACGCGTTCCGCCTGCATGGATTTGCGCACCAAGGGCTTTCAGAAAGCATATCTTATTCTGGAAGACCACCCCCCGTTCGGCCCCTGTCATTCCGGGCATTTAAATGACACCCTGCCACGCGCGATGGAGCATTTTAATGCCACTTGCATGGCGCTATCCGGTCCGGGACAGCATCGTAAACAACACGGTTCTCCGAAAAATTTTGCACGTTATACCTTCGACCATATTCACCCTGATGCCCTGTGGAAGTTTCCCCTGCATCCCGCATTGTGGAATCTTGACCGGCTTATCGCTCTCCTAGACTGGTTGATTGAAACGCTTCCTGTCACGGAACAAAACCCCTGGGCTTTTGAGCGCAAAGGCGGCGATCCCAAAGCCGCACTGACTCCCGAGTTAAAAGAAGGCTCGTACCGTGTGATTGGTTCGCAGATGCCATCGCGTCCATTTTTCTGGCTGCGAAGAATGCCACTCGCGCTGTTACAATTTGTGGTGGATGTCGCGCGCTTCCTCATCCGCATCATTCTCGGAGATGAGGCCCGCAGACTTGCCGATGAAAAACTCTGGGGAATTTATTGCCCGTATGATGGCCCCTATCCTCTCTTCTGGAGTGGCATTATGCGTAAGGGGCGTCTCAGCGAGGATTTAGTATTCTGGCTGGCGATTACGGGTCGCTCCCGATTTCTGGAATCACTTCCGCCTTCGTGCAAGTAAATGACATCCGGCGTCTCCATTCTGATTGCAACCTGCAATCGCTTCGATGTTCTTCGGCAGACATTGGCAGATCTCGCTGCGCAATCCCGCCCCGCTGATGAAATCATTGTGGTCGACCAGTCGCGGGATGCAAATGGTCAGCCGCTGGATCAAAGCGATGGGCTGAAAGATTTTCCGCACCTGCGCTATTTTCATCAAACCATTCAGAACGCACAGGTCGCCCGTAACCGCGCTATTCTTGAGGCGAAGCATCCTGTTCTTATTATGGTGGATGACGACATGCGCCTTCCCGCTTCTTTTATTGAGGCACATCTTCAAAATTACAAGGATCCGGAAGTTGATGCCGTCGCCGGCCAGGTATTGAAACCAGGCGGAAAGCCAACGGATCGCTTACCGAAAGAATTTTCCTGGATACCGGATGGCTGGATGCTCTTTCCGCTGAATTTCTCGGAACGCCGCGCCACCATCAACTGGCCGAGCTGCAACGCTTCCATCCGCCGGGATGCCGCCATCGCAGCCGGAGGGTTCGACGAGCAGTTTACGCGTACCTGGTTCGATGACACGGACTTCTCCTGGCGACTAAAGCAGGTCGGAGTGCGTGTGGTCTTCGATCCCAAAGCGAGTGCCGTCCATTTAAAAATAACCGGCGGGGGAAATCGCCCCGGTGGCGTGGACGCACTTATCGTGGCTGATGCGAACTACTGGGCGACCATTCTCTATTTCTGGCGGAAAAATTTCGGCCTCCTTTCCGTGCGTCGTCATTTTACGGAATATCTGAAACGCATCTTATGTCGGAAGGCGTTTCTGCTGAAGCCTTGGGCATTTCTTCTGGCGCTGCGGGAGTTATTTGCGGGTTATTACCTGGCGACGCGGAAGCTTCGGCAGGGCCCAATCCTGCCCTGGATCCCTCAACCCTACGTTAGAAATAAAACCGCTGATTCATGCGTGTCATAGGCATCATTCTCGTTCGCGATGAAGACCTGTTTGTGGAATGGTCAGTGCGTAATGTCATCGCGTTTTGCGATGAGCTGATCATTGCCGATCACCATTCGAGAGATCGTACGCCGGAAATTCTTCAGAATCTTGCTGCGGAGTTTCCTGATAAAATCCGCTATCACCAGATCCTTCATCCGCGCGAGAGTCACGAACTAATCCGTCCCTATGCAAATTCCGATTGCTGGATATTCGGGATTGATGGAGACGAGATTTATGACCCGCGCGGACTTGCGAAATTTCGCGCTGAGCTTGACCGCGGCACCTTCAGGGACACGTGGGTGCTTTTTGGAAATGTGCTGAATGTGAAGGTGCTTGATCTTCCGGATCGTAAAGCCTCAGGGCATCTTGCGCCGCCATGTCGCAGCATGACAAAACTTTATAATTTTTCTGCCATCAAAGACTGGACAGGCAATTGCCTGGAACGCCTGCATGGCGGTGAAATTATTTTCCATCCGGGCTTTGATGAAACGAAGCGCACGGATTACTATAAGACGGTTCCGTGGGAGCAATCCCCGTTTCGCTGCCTTCACCTTTGTTTCCTGAAACGCTCCTCTCTTGATCAGCTCGGGCGCCCGCGCCTCAACATCATGGATAAGTACGCGTGGAATGCGGAAAAAGTATTTCATAAAATCTCCCACATTCTCCGTGGCCGGACTCCAACCAGCTGGAAGGAAGAGAAGTATGCGCGCGGTGAATTAGTCACTCTGGATATCAATGCCTTTGTGCAGGATAAAATGTCATGAAACGCCTCGGTTTCATCATAAACAGCAGACTTCCTAATGCCGCGGCCGTTTTCAGTCGCGGCATGCTTCCTCATCACCTGCTGACAGGCTGGGATGATTCGGCATCTCCCATGAGCCTGATGCGCTTTCACTGGATTGCCGATGCGGTAAACAAACAAAGTCGTATTCACTACGAACTTTATAAACCATGGCGACATTACGATGCGCTTATGCTCGTCAAATCCATGGCTTACGACTGCACGGTCTTCGCCAAAAAAGAAAAAGCGCGTGGCACGCGAATTCTGTTCGATGCCAATGTGGATTACTACACCGCGCCACCCAATGACGGCCCATTACCGGAAATGGCTCCTACGGAAAATCAACGTTCCCAGGCGCTGGAAATGACGGGCATGGCAGATGGCGTGATGGCTTCCTCCCGGCATCTCGCTGAAATCTGCTCCCAATACTCCTCCTCTCCGGCGGAATGGATTCCGGATAATGTAAACCTCTCCCTTATTCCTTCCCGGAAAAATAATTCCTCTGCCGGAAATGCTCCGCTTCTTGTGTGGTGGAGTGGTATGCCGCAGAAGGCATTTGAATTTCTTGCGATCGAAACCACGCTTCGCAAATACGCCAGCCGGATACACCTTCATCTGGTAACCAATGATCTCTCCGTGATGAATGTCTGGTCTCCTGATATTCAGCAACGTTTCAGAACCTTGCTGAAAGACGTTCCGCATACCATTCATGCGTTTGGGTCCGTTGAAAATTTACTTCGTCTGTATGCAGACCATGGCGGTATTGTGGTTTCGCCGCGTTTTCTCGATACGCCGTACAATCTCGGCCATTCGGAATGGAAACTGACTCTCGCCATGGCGTGCGGCCTCCCCGCGGTATGCAGCCCGGTGCCCAGCTATGGAGATGTGGCCGCAAGGGCTCCCGGCAATGCCATACGCATCTGCCAGACGGAAGAGGACTGGTCCACGGCATTTTCTTCCGCATTGGATAAATCCTGGGATCTCGCAGATGCAGGAGCGGCTGCGATTGATACCGTCGAAAAACATTACAGCACAGCGGTAGTGGCGGAAAAGCATCTCGCCTTTGTTTCGCGCATTCTCTCGTGAAAAAAATCATCTGTTTCAAGATCGGTGGGTTTTCCCAGATCAATGCGGCGCTCTTTGCACAGATGCCGCCAGCATTTCCCGATTATGAGGTGAAGATTATCGATGTGCTGGAAGACATCCTTGAGTGCAGGGCTGGTCACCGGGCCTCACTTTTTTTCCGCGCCTGCCTTCGTTATGGAAGACAGATTCTCGCCCAGCACCAAAATCCGCGCGATTTTTTTATCCGTTTTGATGATACATGGGATGCCATTCGTTCCTGGAGCAGGGATAACCTGAATCCAAATGATACCCTGTTTACATTTCAAACTCAGTCGTTGTTTGATGCGTCGCACCCGGACATTCCGCATTTTATTTATACCGACCACACCTACCTGGCCAACCGCCGGTACCCGAATCGTGCGCGTCCGCTGCCGATAAGCGAGCGATGGATGGAGTCGGAGCGTAACCTTTACCAGGGCGCGAACGTCAATTTTACAAGCAGTGAATTTTGCGCGCTTTCCATTAAAGAAGATTACACGGTGCCTGAGAATCAGGTTCAGTGCGTGGCATCCGGTATCAATGTTCCTTTTCCAGCCAGGATAAAATCCATCTCACAAAATCCGCGCCGCATTCTTTTTGTCGGGGTGGAATGGGAGCGCAAGGGTGGCCCTGCGCTTTTTGAAGCCTTTAAAAAAATTCGCACACGCATTTCCGATGCTGAGCTTTGGATTGTCGGATGCACCCCGGCCATCAAGCACGCGGGTGTCAAAATATACGGTCGTATCTCCAGTGTCAAAGTTCAGCTGCTTTACAGTCAGGCGGATGTTTTTTGCCTGCCGAGCAGATACGAGCCCTCTGCCTCGGTGTTGATTGAGGCGGCGGCTTACGGCCTCCCCGTTGTCGCAACTGCCGTGGGTGGTTCTGTGGAACG
>JBDSIH010000384.1:0-6016 GCA_039918055.1 Chthoniobacterales bacterium | reverse complement strand
TCAGCCGGATTGAACAACCTCGGAGGAATTCAAGCACGACAAATTTTCAGGAAACTCATAAAAAGCAGGATGCGTGCCAATGAGGAGAAAAAACACGTATTCCTCTCAAATTCCGCGAATTGGGTTTAAATATGTAAAAAATACGACACATGTAATTGCGGATATGCGAAAAATTCGACATTTTACGGAATTGTCGCATTTTGGACAATCGGAGGCGGGTAAAGCCGCGAAAGACCACAAAGTGTGACTTGCTCCTTTGACATATGAGTGGAATTTAAGTTTTACATTTAAGACGAAAGATTTTTGAGTGGACGATTCGCTTTACTACTTTAGCAAGGGCGAAGCGGTTGCGCATTAAGCGCTTTGGCGACGAGATATAACTGAATATGATTAACTGGGTTCTGAAAAAAATTCTGGGTTCCAAGAACCAGCGGGAGCTGCGTCGCATGCAGCCAATTATCGAGAAGATCAATGCTTTTGAAAAGGAGCTGCAATCCCTGCCGGATGACGCGCTTCGGGCAAAAACCGCCGAGTGGCAGAAGCTGCTTTCGGGCATTACGGATTTTGATCAGCGGCAGGCGGAACTGGAACGCATTCTTCCGGAGGCTTTCGCCGTTGTAAAAAATGGTGCCCGTCGCCTGAGCGGAAAGATTTTTACCATCTGTGATCAGCCGGTGAAATGGGAGATGATCCATTTCGACGTGCAGTTGATCGGCGGCATGGTTTTACACAATGGTCGCATCGCGGAAATGGCAACCGGTGAAGGCAAGACGCTTGTCGCCACGCTTCCCGTTTATCTGAATGCGTTGACGGGCCGCGGGGTCCACGTCATCACAGTCAATGATTACCTTGCCCGGCGTGACTCCCAGTGGATGGGGCAGCTTTATAAATTTCTCGGATTGACGGTTGGCTGCATCGAGCACGATGAGCCGCCGGACCAGCGCCGCCTGCAATACGCCTGCGATATCACGTACGGAACGAATAGCGAATTTGGCTTCGATTACCTGCGCGATAATGGCATGGCGACGAGCCGCGAGCAGCAGGTTCAGCGCGGACATTATTTCGCAATTGTGGATGAAGTGGATTCCATCCTCATCGATGAAGCGCGCACGCCGTTGATCATCAGCGGCCCTGCCACGATCTCGACGCATCAGTATGATAAATTCAAGCCCCTGGTGGATCAGCTCGTGCGCAAGCAGACGATGCTTTGTAATCGCCTCGTAAGCGACGCCACGGAGCTTCTCAAGGACGGTAAGACCGAAGATGCCGGAAGAATGCTTTTCAAGGTGAAGCTCGGCCAGCCGCGTAATAAGGGCCTTCTGCGTTTGCAGGAAGAGCCGGAAACCCGCCGCATGATCGATAAGGCTGAACTGTCGTTCTATCAGGATACGCAGAAGGATGCGCTTATCGCCCTGAAGGAAGAATTGTTTTTCACGATTGAGGAGCGTCAGCACGAGGCTGATCTCACGGAGGAGGGGCGTCAGTTCCTCAATCCCGATGATCCTGATGCATTCGTCCTTCCTGACCTGATGATGGAACTTGCGGAAATCGATGCGACTCCCGGTCTGAGCCCTGCGGAAAAGCTGGATGCCAAGACCAAGGCGCAGGCAGCATGCGACCACCAGGCGGAGCGGATTCACAATATCACGCAGCTCCTGAAGGGATACTGTCTATACGAGAAAGATGTGGATTACGTTGTCGAAGAAAACAAGGTTGTTATCGTTGATCCATACACGGGCCGCAAAATGTCCGGACGTCGCTGGAGTGATGGTCTGCACCAGGCCGTGGAAGCTAAGGAAGGTGTTCAGATCGATCGTGAGACGCAGACGCTGGCTACGATTACGATCCAAAACTATTTCCGTCTCTACGAGAAGCTCGCGGGCATGACGGGAACGGCCGAGACCGAGGCGAACGAATTTCACGATATTTACCGTCTGGATGTGTCCGTCATTCCGACAAACCGCGATGTCGCCCGCAAGGACCTGAACGATCGCATCTACAAGACGCGCCGTGAAAAGTACAATGCAGTGATTGAGGAAATCAAGGTCTCGCATGCGAGAAACCAGCCGGTCCTCGTCGGTACTGCCAGTGTGGAAGCCTCTGAGCTCGTCAGCCGCATGCTGAAGCGGGAGAAGATTCCGCACAGCGTCCTGAATGCGAAGTATCACATGCAGGAAGCGGAAATTGTGCAGCGTGCGGGTCTTTCCGGTGCAGTGACGATTTCGACGAACATGGCGGGTCGCGGCACGGATATTAAGCTCGGACCGGGTGTCTCCGAAACAGGCGGTCTTTACGTCATCGGCACGGAGCGGCACGAATCTCGCCGTATCGACCGGCAGTTACGTGGACGTTGCGCACGTCAGGGTGATCCGGGAACCTCACGTTTCTATGTCAGTTTTGAAGATGATCTTATGCGTAATTTCGGGGCGTCCGACCGTATGACATCCATCATGGAAAAATTCGGTATGCAGGAAGGCGAGGAGCTTGAGCATCCGTGGCTGAACAAGAGCGTGGAAACTGCGCAGAAGCGCGTGGAGCAGCGGAACTACCTCATGCGTAAGCGCACGCTGGAATTTGACGATGTCATGAACCAGCAGCGCGATGTCATTTACGGCTATCGTAATGATGCAATTGATTCCGACGAGCCACGCACGGCGATCTACGAAGTCATCGAGCAGGAAGTTCCCAAAAAGGTCTCCGAATATCTCGAGATAAAAGATGAAGAGCCAAACTACGAAGGCCTGCTTCAGTGGGTGAATACGACATTCCCGCTCGGGCTGGGCAGTGAACGTGCCGGATTTGAGTCCCGCACTCCTGAAGAGAATGGCGCATTCCTCGTCGAAAAGATCAAGGCTGCTTACGAGATGAAGATTCAGAACGAGAACCAGGCCGCGCTGCAGGGGCTGGAGCGTTACGTGATTCTCGATGCCGTGGATCGTCTCTGGCAGGAGCATCTTTATGCGATGGATAGCCTTCGCGAAGCCGTCTACCTCCGCGCCTATGCGCAGAAGGACCCGCTCGTGGAATATAAGAACGAAGCGTTTGAGATGTTTACGGAGTTGATGGGCAATATCCGCAACGAAATTCTCAATAACCTTTTCCGCAGTACGACAAACCTGCAGGCCTTTGAGGCATTCCTTGCCAATCTGCCACGCAAGTTTTCCCAAACGGATGCCGCGAGCATGCTCCAGCCTTCCACACGTACAATCAGCGATGAAGATCCCGATGCGGAGCCGGTGAGCATTCTGCCGCTCCGCCGCGATATGGATAAAGTGGGGCGCAATGATCCCTGCCCATGCGGAAGCGGGAAGAAATTCAAGAGCTGCTGCGGCCGCACCGCGTGATGAAAGCTTTTTCCGTCATCGCTTTTGCATTGTTTTGCACGCTGGCCTTGGCGGAGGACGCACCGAATCCCATTCTGGAACTGCAGAAGGAACGCTACGACGCGCTTATTCACCAGAATATCGGCGCATTGGAGAAGCTGCTGTCGCCGGACCTTGTCTATACGTACTCCAGCGGCGTTTCGGAAACACGGGCGCAGTTGCTCGACAGTATTTCCAACAAGGATATCGAATACCTGAGCATCGAGCCAGTCAGCGTCCGATTCAGGAGTTTCGACGGATGGATTATCGCGACGGCATCCGTGGATTTCAAAGTCCGTATCAGCGGTGAGGTAAAATCTTCCCGACTTGTGACGACGGAAGTCTACCGCAAGGAAAAGGGGCACTG
This sequence comes from Chthoniobacterales bacterium, assembly GCA_039918055.1. Lineage (GTDB taxonomy): Bacteria > Verrucomicrobiota > Verrucomicrobiia > Chthoniobacterales > JBDTJR01 > JBDTJR01. The sequence continues at coordinate 2,287 of JBDSIH010000384.1, read as the reverse complement.
GGTGTTGCTGGCCTACCAGTCCACGGCGGTTAAGTAACCGGTCTCGGGCTACTTGGTTGCGGCGGGAGCAGGATCACGCGTTACGAAGAAGTTCAGGATATTCGCGCTCTGCTCCATCTGGCGGGCGATGGGATGCACGTCCGGTTTTACATGCACGGTGTATTCCTTGCCATTCCGCCAGACCACGATGGGGGTGACATCTCCCGCCGTTAGGAAATACGAGGCATCTACGATATCCTCTGCACAGGAGATTTTGGTACTGCCGATGCGCACGAGCATATCGCCCGACTGGAGGCCGGAGCCGTTTGCGGGCGAATTGATATCCATATCCACAATGCGCGCCGTGGAGCCCTTCACAGGCTCTGTATCCTCGACGTGGACGCCGATCCACCCGTGCTTGATGCTGCCGAAGCGCATGAAGTCGCTGTGGATTTTTTCCACGGCCTCAATCGGCAGAATGTAGCAGCCGGTGCCGCCATTGATGCAGCTATCCACGATGCCGATGACCTTGCCATCGATATTCATGACGGGCGATCCGCCTTGTCCCTGTTGAACGGGCAGGTTCGCGCGGATGTGCGTGGTGTTAAAATACTGCGTGAAATATTTGCGGTCAAATCCCGCGACGATTCCAAAGGTGGGCGAGGAGGGGAGATCCATGGGGTAGCCGATGGCGATGACCGGCGAGGCGATTTCCAGCGCATTGCCGCCCTTGGTAGGAAGGAAGGGCATCATCGTGGCATCGACCTTGAGAATTGCAATTCCGCTGCGGGGATCGGATGCAAGAATGCGGGCAGAGTAGACCTTGTCGCGGTGGTAGACTTCCACTTCACGCGCTCCGTCGATTATGGCGGCCAGTGTATAGATCGTTCCCGACGGGTCGGTGAAAAAGCCCGTGCCGGAGAGTTTGCCGTATTGGTCTTTGGCGATGATGCGGACGACGGCGTCCTTATTCTGCATGTAGACATCGCGCACCCGGTCGACGAGTTGCTCGATGGCGCTATCGTCAGCGGCCTGGGCGACTACTACGGAGAGAATCGAAAACCAGACGGCTGCAAAACAGAGGCGGGGGACCCTAGAATGAGAACGGATGCTCATGACTTACTGGATGAGATTCCAGAACGTACTGGGTCGGAGAGAATTTTCCGCTGACGGGCACGGTGCCGGCATTACCAGGGATCGTTACCCTCGGGCCTGTGGATTGTGGAATATAGGATGGTGCGGGCGCGACAGTGGCCGTGGAGGCTACGGAAGCGGCGGGGGAAGTTGGCGAAGACTGTGTAAGGAATTGGTAGGAGAACACGGCGGCGACGGCGATCGTCGCGGCATAGGCGAGGGAACCCACGCGGAACTGCGAAAGGCGGTCCGACATGCCTTCCGTGAACATCTGCCACGGCGATTTCCGGATAAGCTCCGTGCGCTGACGTCGCTGAAATTCCGCAAGAAAGCGTTCAGGATACCCTGTAGGAGGCTGTTCGTAACGTTTGAGCCTTAACAACTTCTGTATGGGTAATTCTTCGGGCATTTTTTTATTCCTTAAACTCATCTAAATACGTTTGCAACTGGCGATGTGCGTAAAACAATCGCGACCTTATTGTCCCCTCAGATACTCTGAGGATCTTCGCTATCTCGGCATGTGGCATACCTTGAATATCAAACATCGTTACAACTGCTCTGTGGTCATTTGACAACTTCAGCATGACTTCGTTCAATTTTTTCTGAAGTTCTTGCAAATTAGTTTCGCGCAGGGGGTCTGTGCTGGTCGTGGCTTCGATGAATTCTTTATCAAATTGGATGTTAGAATCAATATCATCCAGGCTCATATTGAACCTTTTCCCCCGTTTTTTGATGAAATTGATGCTCATATTCACCGCAATCGAGTGAATCCACGTATAAAACGACGATTTCCCCTTAAACCCGCCAATCGAGCGAAACGCCTTGGCAAAGACGTCCTGGAGCAGGTCATTCGTGTCCTCGTTATTAAATGTCATGTTATAAACAAGGCCGTAGAGCCGGGGAGTATAACGCAGGATCAGTTCGTCAAACGCCGACACATCCCCGTCCTTGGTACGGGAAATAAGCTCTTCATCCCGAATCGGTTCGGGGTCATTTGTGGCGACCTGGTTCATGCGACGACATCCGTCTATCAGAAAGGGGATGCCGGAAGGAACTGGAATTTGTAAAAGGCGGCAGAGACTCGCTGCCAATTAGCCGATCAATCCTCAGGATTCTCGCTTGGCACGTCCGCGTTCTCGCCGGTGACTTTATTTTTCACCGCATTAGCCGCACC
>JBDSIH010000383.1:0-6939 GCA_039918055.1 Chthoniobacterales bacterium | reverse complement strand
CAATGGGAATCCCTCCGCGCTTCCCATGCCTGCGATCCTTTGATAGGAAACTTAACACATGGAGGAATTAATTCTCGATATTACGCTATGTATTATTGCGGCATGGTGTCTCGGCGTCATTGCGCAGTTTATTAAACAACCCGTCATCCTTGCATATCTGGTAGGCGGATTCCTCCTCGGCCCAGCCTGTCTTGGCTGGGTTCATTCCCAGGAATCGATATCCACCATTTCTGAACTGGGGCTGATCTTCCTGCTTTTCATGATTGGTCTCGAAATCGATCTGAAAAAGATTTTGAGCGCAGGAAGTTCTATTACCGTTACGGCACTCTGTCAGATTGTCGGCGGCACATTGATCGGCGTGGTCTTTTTCCGGCTGTGCGGCTTTCCGCTCGGCGATGGAAAGTGGGATGCGCTGTATCTCGGCATTGCGGCCACTCTTAGCAGCACGGTCATCATCGTCAAAGTCCTCTATGATAAAAGGGAACTCGATACCTTTCCCGGACGCGTAACACTTGGTATTCTCGTCTTGCAGGATTTGTTTGCCATCCTGTTCCTCGCTTTGCAGCCGAATCTGGCGAACCTCGCTCCCGGCATTCTCTTTCTATCTCTTGGTCGCGTTCTCCTTCTCGTCGTTTCCGCACTTCTGGTGAGCCGCTTCGTCCTGCCGCCTCTTTTCCGCAGCATAGCCCGCTTGCCGGAACTCGTTCTCGTCGGTGCCATTGCCTGGTGCTTCGGAATGGGTGAATTTGCGGAACGGCTGCACCTCTCCCGCGAAATGGGTGCCCTGGTAGCTGGCGTATCCCTCTCCACCTTTCCTTACGCACTGGATGTCACCGCGAAAATCACAACGCTGCGGGATTTTTTCGTGACCTTGTTTTTCGTCGGTCTTGGCATGGCAATTCCAATGCCCACGGTCGGCCTGCTTGGTTCGGCAATTCTCTTCGCGGCCTTCACGGTGGTCTGCACATTTTTGACAACCTTCATTCCTATGTATGCAATGCGTCAGGGGCTACGGGCCAGCCTGCTCCCCGCCATCAATCTTTCCCAGATCAGTGAGTTTTCCCTCGTCATCCTTGCTTTGGGCGCAACGGCCATGCATTTCGGAAATCAGCAAACCAAAGGGCTGGTTTCACTCGCTTTCGTTATTCTCGCCACCGTCTCGTGTCTTGCGATGGTAAGCTCGGACCCTCTCATACGGAGGCTTATTCCCTGGCTGAAAAAATGCGGATTGCAGGATCTCGATCATGAAAATGTCGACCTTGCTGACGCGCATGGCGAAGGACACGGAAGCGGCGCAGAAATTTTGTTACTGGGATTTTTTCGCACAGCCAGCTCGTTACTTGAAGAGCTGCAGCGGCATTCCCCGGATCTCATAGAGAAGGTCGCCGTTGTGGATTTCAGCCCCGTGGTATTCAGCGGATTGCGTCAGCGTGGCGTTAAAATTATCTACGGAGATATCAGCCAGCAGGATACCCTTCGCCATGCCGGAATTGAATATGCCAAAGTGCTTGTCTGCACTGTGCCGCAGTCTCTTCTCAAGGGCACTACCAATATCAAACTCGTACAGCAACTTCGGGCCTTAAATACCACTGCCCAAATTATTGCTCCTGCGGAAGTACTGACTGATATTCCTTTGCTATATGAAGCTGGCGCCAATTATGTATTCGTCGGCCGGCTCAATGAAGCTACGGATCTGACAGCCGCCATCCGTGCCGCTACCGAAGGTTTGCTGGATCAAAAGAAAGACCACATCGATCACCTTCTGAAGGATCGAAAAGAAATCCTCGCTTAACCGCTAATCTCAGATGCTATCCCGTTATGCCCGTTGCAAAAGTTAATGGAGTAGATCTCTACTACGAGCAGGAGGGAAGCGGCAAACCCCTCGTGCTCATCGCGGGCTATACGAATCATCTTAACCAGTGGGCGCTCCTTCGCCCGGAGCTCGCCAAACACTATCAACTCCTCTTGTTTGATAACCGTGGAGCTGGCCGCAGCGAAAGTCCGGATACCCCATACTCTCTTGAGCAGATGGCAGATGATACCGCTGCACTGATCCGGTTTCTGGGTCTGGAAAAACCGCATATATTCGGGCGCTCCATGGGTAGCGGCATTGCACAAACACTCGCCGTTAAACATTCCTCGCTCATTGATAAACTCATTCTTAATAATCCCCTGATCCAATTAAACCCGGTCATGAAGCAGGCTTTTCGCTGGCTGTTAACTCTGCGGAAAACCGGCCTCCCCATTGATCTGCTCACCGAAGGTGCAATGCCCTGGCTATTTTCAAATGAATTCATGGCGAATCCGCAAAACATTAAAACGGTCGCCATGCTCGCGAAGAATGATCCTTACCTTCAGTCCATCATTGGCCAGAGCCGACAGCTCGAGGCGTTGACGGCGTTCAATTCCCGCCCATGGTTTAGTAAAATAACCGCTTCCACGCTGATCATCGCCGGCAATGAAGATATCTGCACCCCTTTAAAAGATTCCGAAGAGTTGGCTGATGGAATATCCGGCTCAAAACTCATTATCCTCCCCGGAATGGCGCATGCAACTCCGATTGAGGCGCCTGAAGAAATTTGCCGTTACACCCTGGACTTTCTGCAATAAGCACCGACTTCAATACTACTCCATTATGAGCGAATATGACTTCATAGTAATTGGAGGCGGAAGCGCGGGCTATGCTGCCGCACGCACAGCCGCCGATCTCGGTCTGGAAACGCTCGTCGTGGAAGGCGGCAAGGATGTCGGCGGACTTTGCATCCTCCGCGGCTGCATGCCAAGCAAGACACTGATCGAATCCGCTAACCGCTACCGCACCCTGCAACGCGCCACGGAATTTGGGCTGCATGCCGGAAACATCAGCTTTGATGCGACACAGATCATCGCACGCAAACGAAAGCTGATTGGAGAATTTGCAGACTATCGCCACGAGCAACTCGAAAGCGGCCGCTTCACCTTCGTGCGAGGCGAAGCAACTTTTATTGATGCCCATACGATTCAGGTTAAAAAACCTGACGGCAGCGAAGAGAAATTTTCCGCAAAGAGTTTTCTGATCGCCACCGGATCGACCATTTCCATGCCGGATATTCCAGGCCTAAAGGAAACGGGATTCCTGACAAGTGACGATATTCTGGAAATGGAACAGCTTCCAAAATCCGTCACCGTTTTAGGAGCGGGACCGGTCGCGCTGGAGCTGGCGCATTACCTGAGCGCGCTGGGCACCAAAGTTACGATCCTTCAACGCAGCGCGCAATTACTCAAAGGCACCGATCCCGAAATGGCGCACGTCGTGGAGGAAGCATTTCGCGCACGTGGAATAAAAATTCACACCCAGGCACGACTTGTTCGCGTCGAAATGCATGCCAACTTAAAGCGCGTCGTATTTGAACAGGATGGGCAGGAACACTTTTCCGACGCCGTGGAAATTTTTGCCGCACTTGGAAGAAAGCCGAATATTGAAAAACTGAATCTAAAAGCTGCGGGAGTTAAACTTGAAAAACAGCACGTATTTACCGGGCTGACACAGCAAACGTCCGTAGAAAATATTTTCGCAGCGGGCGATGTTTCCGGCCCTTATGAAATTGTCCACATCGCCATTCAGCAGGGAGAGATTGTCGCGCGGAACGCAGCCCGGGTAATCCACAAAGGCAAGGGCGAGCTTGAGACGAGCGACTACCGCCTCAAGCTCTATGTCGTATTTACCGATCCGGAAGTTGCCGTGGTGGGACTTAGCGAAAGCGAATGCGAGGATCAGAAGATTCCCTATGTAGCGGCGAAGTATCCTTTTAACGATCATGGCAAATCCCTCGTCATGGGCGAGACGGAAGGCTTTGTAAAACTCGTAGCCCATGCGAAAACCGGAGAAATCCTTGGTGGCGGTGTGGTCGGCCCGCATGCCTCGGATCTCATTCATGAGATCGTCGTGGCAATGGCCTTTCACGCGAAAGCGGCACAACTTGCCGTGATTCCTCATTATCATCCGACTTTGAGCGAAATATGGACTTATCCGGCCGAGGAAATCTGCGGCCAGCTCAACGTCCACAACCCGTGACGAAAATCTGTCTCCTCGGAGCGAAAATAGCGGATTTAGCCTGTTTCTGGGGATCGGGGTTGACATCTCCCCCAAGCCACACTTAATTCGCATAAGACTTTAGGATATGAACCTTAACAATTTGACTTCCAGTTTTATGCCAGAAAACACAAACAGCAAAAATCTTTTGGCCAACGATGTTGAAATCAATGGCAGCATTAAGTTCGGCAGCGAACTCATTTTCGACGGAAAAATCGAAGGCGAAATCGTCTCTCCAGACGGAATCCTCACGATCGGAAAAAATGCAGAAATCCGCGGCGAGGTGAAAACCAAAGCCGTCACCGTATTTGGAACCGTCGTCGGAAACATTACCGTCACCGAACGTTGCGAACTGAAAGCCAGCTCGCAGTTGACTGGCGACCTTAAGGCGATGCGCATCACGATCGAAGAAGGTGCAACTTTTGTTGGAAAATCAGAAGTCACGCCAAACCGCAGCACTCTGCAAAAGGCTGTCGACTCCGCACGTCCTTCAACGCCTGCCGCTTCCACGGACGCTACCCGCAAGCCTCAGACTGCAGTATCCTAACCGCTGAAGTAAAAGATGGCGGACGAACTCAGGAAGGTTTCCGTTCGCTGTCCTTCCTGCGGAAATTCCCAACAGGAACCCAGGCAGGTACTGTCCACGTACTGCCGGGCATGCGGCCAGCATTTTAAAGCAGGCAAGGATGAAGTATCTGCGCCTGCAGCCGCTCCCAAACCCGGGCTGGCAACGCGACTTTTCCGCAGGGTGGTACAGCGCCCTCCCCGCAAAGTTCAGTGCTACACCTGCGAAACAACCCATGAGGCATCAGGCTATGCGGCCTCGACTATTTGTCCGAACTGCAGCGCCTACATCGACCTGAAGGACATTGTAGTATCAAGCCGCGCGACACGGATGGTGGATACTCGCGGACATCTGCACATCGAGCGTACGGGCTTTTTGAATAATGTTTCCACCATCTGCGGCTCCGCATTTATTGAAGGCCAGATTAACGGACGCATCTACTGCGCAGGGCTGGTTCGCCTTGCCGGCAAAGGCAGGTGCAGTGCGGAGTTTGCCGCAAACAAAGTGATCGTGGAAAAATCAGCGAATGTTTATGTCGCCCACGCCATTCGTGCGGCCGAAGTATTAATTCGCGGCCGCGTCGCTGGTCGCATACTTTGCAGCGGAAGCGTCAGGATCATGAAGGGCGGCTTGCTCGAGGGCGACGTTCATGCCCGTGCTTTCAGCGTGGACAAGGGTGGCGCCTACCAGGGCAGCATTGCTATTGGGCAGTTTGAACCACCCCAACCGCCCAAGGATCACCCTGGAAATAAAAAGAGATTTCTTGGCCCGACAGGACTGCCCATCGAATCACAGGCAGAGTTTCCGCTCTCTTAAATTAACGAAAAAGCGTTTCGCTAATTTTTCGTATCAGTATCCGAAACTGAATCCAACCGCTCCAGATAACCTCCCGCAGGCCGGCTGAAAATGCTTTCGGGATATTGTTCGGTAAGACTTCTCAGTACAGGAATGGCATCGCTGTTTTTTCCCTGTGCCATGAAATATTCGGCCTGGCCAAGCAGAGCATACGGAGCGACAAAGGAATTATTATACTTGGTCGCCGTCTGTTGGAGCGCTTCCAGATATTTCTGTCCCTGACCCGCTGCGGCGTAATTGGAGGCAAGACCCAGAGATGCCAGACCGGCAAGTCTGCTGTCCGGAGAACGCTTCAGAAGCGCTTCCAGTGTCGCTGTCGCCGCATCATATTTTCCCGCTGTGCGCTGGACGCTGGCCAACATCAGGGCCGCATCCACTGCCGATGCTGAGTCGGGATACTTTGTAATCACTTCCTGCAACTGCGCTTCATTCTTTGCTTCCGCAAAAATTGTAGATGCAGCGACTTCCTGGTTGTGCTGATAAATCATGACGCCAACGGCACCCAGGGCCGCAAGAATTACAATTACAACAGCGATGACTACCGACTTCCCATGCCGGTCCCAAAAGTCCTCGATTTGCAGTGAGGAGAGGTCTCCACTTTCGGAAGCGGGGTCTGGAATGATGTGCGTCATAATTAGCTGCCCACTTCGTTACGCGCAGCTTCTGCAAGAGCGGTGCTGAGGTAGCGCTCACCTGTTGAGCAGGCAATGGTGACAATCAATTTACCGGCATTTTCAGGACGCTTGGCAACTTCGATAGCTGCGTGCACGTTCGCGCCAGTGCTGATACCGACGAGAATTCCTTCTTCCTTGGCAAGACGACGCGCCATGACAAAGGACTCCTCATTAGTGACCGTGACGACTTCATCCACGATATCGAGATGCAGATTATTAGGAACAAATCCTGCACCCGTACCCTGAATTTTATGCGGGCCGGGTTTTACGGGATCACCTTTCATCGTCTGCGTGATAACCGGTGAATCCACGGGTTCCACGGCAATGGCCTTGAATCCAGGCTTGCGTGATTTAATGACTTCCGCCACGCCGGTGATCGTTCCGCCTGTTCCTACTGCGGAAACAAAGATGTCCACTTTTCCATCCGTATCATCCCAGATTTCTTCAGCAGTCGTTGTCTTATGAATTTCGGGGTTTGCAGGGTTATTAAACTGCTGCGGCATCCAGGCGTTTGGAGTTTCCTTTAGAATCTGTTCCGCGCGGGCGATAGCGCCCTTCATGCCTTCGGGTCCGGGAGTGAGAACGAGCTTCGCGCCAAGCATCGCGAGCAATGTGCGACGCTCGACACTCATCGTTTCAGGCATCGTCAAAATTAATTTGTAACCCTTGGATGCGGCAACGAAAGCCAGTGCAATTCCCGTATTACCACTGGTGGGCTCGACGATAACGGTATCCTGCTTAAGCACGCCGCGCTTTTCAGCATCTTCGATCAT
>JBDSIH010000382.1:0-12614 GCA_039918055.1 Chthoniobacterales bacterium | reverse complement strand
GGCAGCTTCCTCGAGCGTGATTTGCATGTCGTAACGCAAATCCGATCCGCGCTGACGGCCGGAGCCATCGCGTGCTGCACCGCCACCACCACCGCCGAAAATGTGATCAAAAATTCCGCCGCCACCGCCGCTGCCGCCGAAGGCCTCACGGAAAAGATCGAAGGGATCATGGAATCCAGCGCCGCCTGCGCCTGCGCCGCCGCCCTGCTGGAACGCGGCGTGTCCGTAGCGGTCATACGCGGCGCGTTTGTCGGGATCCATCAATACATCGTAAGCTTCGCCGAGTTCCTTGAACTGTTCTTCCGCCTCGTTGTTGCCGGGGTTTTTATCCGGATGATATTTTACGGCGAGCTTGCGGTAGGAGCGCTTGATCTCCTCAAATTCGACCGTTCGCTCTACGCTCAGGACTTCGTAGTAATCCCGCTTATTCTTCGTGGCCATTACTCGGATCCCTTGGAGATAACGACCATCGCGGGACGCAACAAGCGGTCGCGCAGTTTATATCCCTTACGAAGCTGGCGGATGATGTGACCTTCCGTCACGGAATCCGAAGATTCCTGGGCGACTGCCTCATGGAGGTTGGGGTCGAATGCCGCATCCGTAGTGTTGATGATTTCCGCACCCTGAGAGCGCAGAAACTCCTGAAGCTGCTTGAGGACCATGCTCATGCCTTCGAGGATTCCCTTTGCATCGGCGGACTGGCGCGCGGCTTCCAGGCCGAGCTCAAAATTATCGAGAATGGGAAGGACAGCTTCGAGCAGACTGGTATTGGCAAAGCGGATCGCGTCCTCTTTTTCGCGCTGCATGCGCTTGCGGTAGTTATCCAGGTCCGCCTTGCTGCGCAGTGCGAGGTCGCGGAATTTTTCGAGGTCCTGCTGAAGCTGGAAAACGCCGTCGGTATCGGCAGCAGTATCCGCAGCCGTTGGGTCCACTGGTGCGGCATCAGGCTCCTGATTGGTGGAAGAAACATCCGTGGTCATAATTTTTGAATCGCTATTAAAGTAATGTCGTCGTGTTGCGGAAAGTTGCCTGAGAAATTTTTGAGATCCTCGGACAAGCGTCGGATAACCAACGGGGCGCCCATGGGCGCGCTTGCCTGAATCCCCTGCGTAAGTTTCGGCAGGCCGAATTCCAGTCCATTTTCGTCAAGAGCTTCGGTTGCCCCGTCTGTATAAAGAAGCAGGAGATCGCCGGGTTCCATTTCGAAAACAAAATCCGCGCAAACTCTATCGAAGACGTCCCCGCTGTCAATCCCCAGCGCCATGCCGGGAGGTTTCACGACTTCGACCTGCTTGGTGCGGGCGCGGTAAAGCATGGGGGCATCGTGGCCTGCACGGGAAAGGGTGATTTTGCCGGAGACGGAATCAATGATCAGGTAGGCCATGCTGATGAACATGTCTTCCTTGATATCGGGATAAAGCAGGCGGTTCACCTGGTGAAGGACATCCGCCGCAGAAGTGTTGCCGGAAGCCTTGCTGCGAAGAACACTGCGGCACATCGCCATGATGAGCGAAGCGGGTACGCCCTTGCCGGAGACATCCGCGATGGCAACGCCGATCTTGTTTTCTTCCACGGCTAGGTAATCGTAATAATCGCCGCTTACCTGACTGGCCGGAATATTGATGCCGCTGATCTGGTAGCCTTCCACCTTGGGTGATTCCGAAGGCAGGAGAATGCTTTGGATTTCGCGCGCGATGCGCAGGTCGTTATCCATCCGGCGCTTTTCATTCGCTTCGACGTAGACAATTTCATTGTAGAGCGCGAAGGCGGATTGCTCAGCGATCTTTTTGAACACTTCGAAATCTTTTTTGGAAAATGCGGTGCTCATCGGGCCATTTGCCACAGCCAGCATGCCCATGGTCTTGCGGCGATAGACCAGCGGGGCGACCATCATGGCGTCCGCCTGGTTGCTGCGCTCAAGCATGACTGTCGTGGTTTCGGCGGAGCGGTTGACCATCTGCGCTTCCTGGTTCTGCCAGGCTTCGCCGATAACGCCCTCGCCACGGCTCACGGTGCGCAGGCGTAAATGACTCTCCAGGGCGAGCGGCACACTCGCGGCCTGCGTGGTGATATGCTCCGGCACTTCTACCAGCGGCGGGCAGCCCTTGGTGATGAATGCGGGCACGAGCGATGCGTCTGCGCGGTCGGTAAGGTAAAGCGCGCCGCCATGAGCATCGAGAATCCGTACTGCACCTTCGACAATCAGGCGATGCAGCGTGGAGGAGCGGACGCCTTCAGAAAAGGCCTCGCCCAGTCCGTGAAGGAATTCAAAAACCCGGTCTTCCTCGACCTGGATTTCCGAGCGGGCGTGTTCGAGTTCGGAAATGCGCCGCGTGAACCTGTTAAGAATGAAGATAAGCGCACAGAGGGTGGTGATAAAGAGTGCGAAGAAAATTAGATTCCACATGGTTGGGGGCGTCGCCTATGGGTAAGGGATAGCCTATTAAACAAACGGTCATGCATAAAGCACAGCCGTTTAGTTTTCCTCAGCCTCCTCCCGCGCTTCCTGATGGAGAAACTCCAGCACATCCTTAAACCGTACCGCATTCTGCGGATCGGCCTCGACAAGGGCTTCGTGGGCGGTAAGCACCACGTCGCGTTTCGAACTGGCATCGGCATCCGAAGAGGCAGGCTCCAGATCATTGCTGATCGGGCTGAGGCCAGGTTCCACATTTTCCGTATCGATAATCCGGTCAAGGCCCAGATTCTGAAGTAAATCTTTATTCCGCTCATTGAGATTAATGACGGAAATTTTTCCCTGCCCGAGTTCACGCAGTCTCAAGGCAATGCCCGCGAGGGTTCCCATGAATGTGGAGTCCATTAATTCGCAATTTTCGAGATCGAGAATGAACTGGCGATAGCCGCGGTTCATCATCTTGCGGGAAAATTCCTTTACGCCTCCACTGTTCTGGAACGAGCCCCGGCCATTTACTTTAACCCAGACGGTCTTTTCGATGCAGCCGACTAATACTGAAGATGGTATACTCACCTAGATGTAATAAGATAAAAGCCGATATCCGAAGCTGTCAACGATGGTTCGCGAAACTATTTCCACATGTAGGATTGGGTCAGGCCCACAATCTTGCCATCCACGATTAAAAGTGCCCGCCAGGAAACGACCTGCCCGTTTTCCAGAAAATCGTCCCCGGTGACCTGAAAATCCGATTTAACAGAGCCTTTTACATTCGGGTAGTAAAGTTCCTGAGCCTGGACATAGTTTGCAAGGCGCGGTTGGCGGTATTCGAGGCGCACGGTCACATCGGACTGTTTGCTGGTTCTCCAGAAGAAGGTAAAAAAGTTGCCCGTTCTCTCATCGAGGTCGTAGCTGGTAATGGCGCCCCAGTTGTGGCGTGACCGCTCGAAAATAACCGATTCGCTTCGGGTCTGGGCGTATTCCTTGGGTTTGTTGACAAAGAGGAGTTCCTTGCGAAATTGGTAGGCATCATCGAGCTGCAAAGGCAAAACGTTCGCTTTTTCCAGCAGAACCGGTTTCGGTGGCTGGGTTGCGCAGGCTGGGAACAGAAGGGTCAAACCCATGCCAATAAGGCCGATATAACGTTTCATTTTCAGGATAAAAGCCAGTTTGCTGCGCGGTGTCAATTTCAGCTCGGCTTGACTTCCGTGAATATTTCACGCATTAGCAGCCTACGCAGCCGAGGAACCTTGGGTGTTAAGCAATGAAATCGCAAGAAATACTGCAATCTATTTCTCCAGACCTGGTCGAGGAGATATTCACATCCATTCACCGCATTGAGAAGGCGTCTTACCGCTCCCTTCTTGAGACACTCGCCAGCCGGAAAAAGCTCCGGACGATCTACCTGGAGCGCAAGCCCCGCGTGGAACGGCATCTCTGGATGCGGGACGAGCTTATCCGCCCTTCCAATCTGGATATGGCCGACCAGGTATTACAGGTCTGGCTGCTCTCCGATTCCCAGCCGATGATTTGTGCGTTTCTCGATACGCTCGGGATCGTCCACGACGGTAAAGGCCTGGTCGATGATCTTCCCGGGGAACCCGAACCCGCGAAGGTTCATAAGGCGGTGCAGGTTTTGTTGAAGGATTATGACGCCCGCAAGGTAGCGATCTATCTCCACTTTTTTGCCGATATGGCAGATTCTCCATGGCCGGAGTTGCAGCGTCTGCTAGCTTCTGAGGAACGCCTCAAACTATCGGAACCTCACACAGCCCAGTCATGACCACACCTCTTCGTTCAGCCATTAAATCCGCGGTGGAAACCCTTCAATCCCTCGAGGGGTTTGAGCAGACCCTTCAGACGGCGGCGGAATGGATTGAGGAATGCCTGACGAATGGGAATAAGCTCCTGCTCTGCGGGAATGGCGGCAGCGCCAGTGATTGCATGCATATCGCCACGGAGTTCATGTGTCGCTTCAAGGGAGACAGGCGCCCTTACCCGGCGCTTGCGCTGAGCGTGGATGGGGGATTGCTCACGGCGATTGGAAACGACTACGCTTTTCAGGATATTTTTGCACGCCAGGTCGCCGCACTTGGAAAGCCGGGGGATATTCTTATCGCACTCACGACGAGCGGAAAGTCGCGGAACGTGCTTACGGCAATTGAAGAAGCGCGCCGTGCCAAAATGCGCACGATCGTATTTTTAGGGAAGGGCGGGGGATACATTACCGGAGCAGCCGAGCTGGAAATCCTGATTGATTCCACGGAAACAGCACGCATCCAGGAAGCACAGAAATTTCTTCTGCACGTTCTTTGCGATGTGGTGGATGCACGTCTTCCAAAAGAGTGAAAACCTTATGACAGGCACGGTCCTGTTGATCTTCCCTTTTTGTCTGGGTGCCATTATCGGCTCCTTCCTGAATGTTTGTATTTATCGATTGCCGCGCGGCATGAAGGTAAACCATCCCCGCCGTTCATTCTGCCCATCGTGTAATACCCAGATTTCATGGACGGAGAATCTGCCGCTCTTCAGCTGGCTGCTGCTCCGGGGGAAATGTTCCGTTTGCGGGGCGACGATTCCTTTTCGCTATTTTGTCGTCGAATTTCTAACGGCGGTACTTTTTATGCTGTGCTGGGTGTGGTTCGGATGGCCGCTGGCGATCGTTTACTGGCTGTTTATCGCTTTGATGATCACGGCTACATTTATCGACTTCGAGCACCTGATCATCCCGGATGAGATAACTATTGGCGGCACACTAGCGGGCCTGATTCTCAGCGCGATTTTACCGCAGATGATGGGGGCGGAAACGCATTTAGCGGGCTTTGTATATTCACTGATCGGCGCGCTAAGCGGGTTTGCATTGCTGTGGGCTGTGGTGGAAATGGGCAAAATTGCTTTTGGGAAAAAGCGGCATCAATTTGACGAGACGGAAAGTTTCACAATCCGCATCGCGGAAAATGCGAATGTGCTGGTTCTGCAGGGGGAGGAAGTGCCGTGGGAGGATATTTTCAGCCGCCCCACGGATGAGCTTGTCTGGGAGTGCTCCACATTTGAAATCCATTCGCAGTCCGGCGTGGTGCGTTCTGAAACGGGCAATCTGCGGATGCGCCATGATTGTATTTTTCTTTCCGGTGAAGAGATCGCTCTGACAGATGTGGTGCAAATCCAGGGGCAGGCAAGCGCCGTCACGATGCCGCGCGAAGCCATGGGATTTGGGGATGTGAAATTTATCGCGGCGATTGGCGCTTTTCTTGGGTGGAAGGCCGTATTGTTCACCGTTTTCGCCGCCGCCTTTCTCGGTCTGGTGGCAGGCGGGGGGATTTTTCTTTTCTCCGGCGGCAAAAAAGGCGGACGCATTCCTTTCGGCCCTTATCTTGCGCTGGGGGGGCTGCTGTGGCTGTTTGTAGGCAATGCCTTCCTTGATTGGTATATCGGGCTTCTTACGCGCTGAGCGGACCGAATTACGGCGCTTCCGATTTGCGCATCCAGCGGCAATACGTTTCCGTAAGCGTTTCGGAAATATCGCCCAGCTGATCCTGAATGCCATCGAGAAACTCGTGCAGTCCCGTGCGGAGAATTTCATTGATCGTGGTGTAGTCCAGATTGGAACGCATCATGCCGCAACGGCGTTCCGCTTCATTGGAAAACTGATTGGAGGGCGTGCCGGAAATACTGTGCAGCGCGGAATTCAGCCGGTGCACACAGAAACGAATCGAGCGCGGAAAAAAGTCATTGAGAATCAGAAATTCGCCAACGGACCAGGGCTTCACCTTCCCGTTAAATAATTTCATATACGCATCCATGGCGCTGCAGGAGCGAAGAACGGCCTTCCACTGGATAATATCCACCGTTCCGCCGACGGTTTCGCCGTGGGGGAGAAGTAAGTGGTATTTTACATCCGCAAGGCGGGATGTGCTGTCCGCCCGCTCGATCATTTTTCCCATCTGAATAAACTGCCATGCCTCGCCGTGCGTCATGGTGGCATCGGTCACGCCCTGAAAAAGCTGGGAGCCTTCCATGACGCGCCGATAAAAATCATAGGTGCTTCCTAAAAAATCCACGCGGGATTGGGAGCCCTGAAGGTAAAGATAAAGCAGGTTGATCTGCTCCCACATCTCGCTGGAGATCTGCTCCCGGATGGTGCGCGCATTTTCACGTGCTGCGGCCACGCAGAAAAGCAGAGAGGTGGGGTTGCTTTTGTCGTAGGTGAGAAAATCCAGCACGTTCTCCTGGCTTACCGTGGGGTAGAGAGTCTTATACTGTTTTCGCGCATCGAAGACGGCGAGGATGGGGTCCCACTGATTTTGCTGCAGCAGGTTTTTCTGGTTTTCGAAATCGAGAAGCAGCTGCGTATTTACCGCGATGATGCGGGCATTATTCTCCGCCCGCTCGATGTAGCGGCTCATCCAGTAGCAGGCATCGGCGACGCGGCTTAACATCCGTTTTCCTCCGTAAAATCACATACCCAGGTGTCCTTGCTTCCACCGCCCTGTGAGGAATTGACGACGAGGGAATTTTTCCGCAACGCCACACGTGTCAACCCGCCGGGGATGATTGTGGTTTTTTCACCGGAGAGAATGTAGGGGCGAAGATCAATGTGCCGGCCTTCAAATGCTCCGTCGCAATATGAGGCAAGGCGGGAAAGCTGGATGACCGGCTGCGCAATGTAGTTTCGAGGATTGGCGCGGATGGCATCTCGGAATTCGCTGATCTGGCTCTCCGTGGCATGCGGGCCGATGAGCAGTCCATAGCCGCCGCTCTCATTGGTCGGTTTGACGACGAGGTCTTTTAAATTTTCGAGAATATACTGAAGGTCGGGTTCGCGCATGCCGAGCCAGGTTTTCACGCTCGCAAGAATCGGTTCTTCGCTGAGGTAGAAGCGGATTATATCCGGCACGAAAGCGTAGAGTGCCTTATCATCCGCGACGCCAGTACCCACCGCATTTGCGAGGGTGACGTTTCCTTTTCGATACGCATCGAACAATCCGGGCACGCCCAGCAGAGAATCGGGATTAAAAATTTTAGGATCAATAAACTCATCATCCACACGGCGATAAATCACGTCCACGCGCTGCAGCCCCTTCGTCGTCTTTATGAAAACTTTGTCGCGTTCTACGATGAGGTCTTCGCCGACGACAATCTCAATCCCCATCGAACGCGCGAGGAAGGAATGCTCGAAGTACGCGGAATTGTGGATTCCCGGCGTGAGCAGGACGACATGAGGATCGCTCTGTGCTCCCTGCGGCGCTACATAGCGCAGTGCGGAGTACAGTTCCTGCGTATAGGAATCCACAGGCCGTACCGAATATTGCGAAAAGAGATTCGGGAATACGCGTTTCATCGCCTGCCGGTTTTCGAGGAGGTAGGATACGCCGGAGAGGCAGCGGCCATTATCCTCCAGCACGAGGTAATTCCCCTGATCGTCGCGAATCAAATCCGTGCCGCAGATGTGAATATAAACGCCATGCGGAACATCAACGCCCTGCATTTCCTTGCGATAGTTCGGGGCATTGAGAACAAGGTCTGCGGGAATGATGCCTTCCTTCAGGATGCGCTGGTCATGATAAATATCATGGAGGAAAAGATTAAGTGCCTGAATGCGCTGGGTCAGGCCCCGTTCCAGAACATCCCACTCCTTTGCAGGAATGATGCGAGGGATCAGATCGAAAGGAAAAATGCGTTCTGTGCCCTGATTGTCTTTGTAGACCGTGAAAGTGATGCCCTGATTAAGATAGGCTTTTTCCGCCAGAATGCGTTTGCGGTCAAACTCTTCCTGAGACATTGCCTGGAAACGCTCCACCAGACGGCGGTAGTGATCGTGAGGCGCTCCATCGCAGGAAAAAGACTCATCGAAAAATCCTTCTGTTCGATAATCTTTGAAGCCAAACGCCATTCGAGTGTCGTTTTTTGCACATTCCGGGGAGAGAAGCCATCCCTATTTATCGTGAAGGGCGACTTAAGCTAATGGCTACATAGCTTCCATTACTTTCGAAGCATCGGAGAACTTCCCAGGAATACACGCAGAAATTGTCTGCCGCTGTTTCGCTTAGCCTTGCTGGAACGGACGCTCTATGCGCCATCGCATGGAATTACGGGCGCAAAGCCCGGTTAGTTTTCTGATCCTGAATTCTCAGGAAGAAGCCTAGATCGTCAGCTTAGCAGCAATCTGAGGGCCGCTGTTGTAAGATGCGCCCACGCCGCTGAACTTCTTGTAGACGAATCGTGCTGCCACTGTGCGGTCGCGGCTGATGCCATGCGCTTTTTCCAGGCCGGCATCCTTAAGATAACGCAGGGATTCGCGAAGCAAAAGAGTGCCAAGACCACGGCTGCGGTATTCATGAAGAATGCAGGGGCCGGTCAGTAAATTATTTTCCACGGCGGGATTCGGGTCCATGACGGATGCGCCGATGATGCGGATACCATGCGTGATCACGAGGCAGCTGCCGTCATTGCGGGCAAAGCTTTCCGTAATGCTGTGCTCGACGCTTTCTTTCAGGGTCTTCCAGGCATCGGACCATGCGCCATCAATGGAGAAGGCGCTGTTTACGGTTTTGTGAACGGTCGACTCTTCGTCGGCTTCAGCCTTTCGGATATGGAATGGCGAAGGAATCTGATTTGTCGCCAAATCAGATTTCTTTAAATCCCAACCAAAACGCATCCAAGAAATAAGAATCATACAATTAAAAAGAAGTAGTGGCACTTACCATGACACAATTTGCCGCGAGTGCAATCAGGTCGTTCTCTTACCTAAGAGACATCCTGATCATTTCGACAAACCCACCATACGCATCCAATGACGGCGCTAGCAATTAAAGTGAATGCGGGAAGTGTGAACATACGATAGGTGGCAGCCTTTTCTTCTCTTTTGGCCCCCATGTCAATTTAAAACATCAAAGGGCTACTTAAGGTCGATGGCAAAAAAATCGCGAAATACCTGGCGGTAAACCTCATGCTTCATCGGAGCCAGCCATTCCAGCCGATAATCCTTGGGCTGAATCCACCGCACGGCGCGGAATTCATCGCTTTCCGGAGCATTCAGCACAAGCGACTTATCTCCATGAAACAGGCAAAGAAAGTAATGCTGTTCCTGACCGTGGTAGCCTTCCTTTACTTTCCCTTTTGAAAAGAGATAACGGTACGGGCCGCGCGATTCCAATATCTGATAAGTAGCCGGCTTTATGGAGACTTCCTCCTCGATCTCGCGGAACAGGCCCTCGAAAGGCGTCTCTCCCTTAATGAGGCCGCCCTGCGGGAATTGCCACCCACCCGAAACGTCGGATCTTTCTCCAATGAGAATGAGGCCTTCGGAATCCGTGATAATCGCCGCTACATTGGATCGATACTTTTGCATGGAGGCAAAAACTGGATAGCATAACAACGGGGCGGTTTGCACCATGAACTTTCCGCTAAAAACGCTTTTTAAAGAATAGTATAGTATCTAGTGGACAAAATTTTGATTTTCGCCAACTTCTTCGTTCCTTGCATGAAGAACTGGTGTAACTTGAAATCAGATTCAAAACCTGATGATATTCGCAGTTTCCTGTCATTTGTGAGTTTCTTTTAAGTGTTGCAACCAACGAGACATAAACCGGCCCATGAATGTGGTGTCTTTGCCGTCTACGGACACAAGGACGCGCCTCAGCTTACCTATTACGGTCTTTTTGCGCTTCAGCACCGCGGACAGGAAAGCGCGGGCATTGTCGCGGCCTCCGAGCCGGGCTCCCCTTTTATTTCACACCGGGGTATGGGATTGGTTTCCCAGGTATTCAATCCCGGTGATCTTGAGCGCCTGAAAGGCACGCGTGCCATCGGGCATGTCCGTTATTCCACGACTGGCTCCAGCACGTTGATTAATGCCCAGCCGCTCTGCGTGGATACGGCGCGCGGCCAGCTCGCCGTCGCGCATAATGGAAACCTCGTCAATGCCGCCGCCCTTCGCGAGGACCTTGAGCACAAGGGTTCGATTTTCCAGACCACGGTCGATAGCGAGATCGTCCTCCATCTTCTTGCCCAGCCATCGAGCACAGGGAATGTCTTTTCGCAGATCCGCAATATCCGGGGTGCCTTCTCCATGGTGCTCATGGGCGAACGCGAGATTGTGGCGGTTCGCGATCCCTTTGGTTTCCGGCCCCTGAGTCTTGGAATGGTGGATGGCGCTTACGTTGTTTCTTCGGAAACGTGCGCCTTTGATCTCATCAATGCCGAGTATATCCGCGAGATCGAGCCGGGAGAGGTGCTGATCATTAATGATTCCGGCATCCGCTCCGAATGGCCATTCCGCGAAGAAAAAAAATCTCTCTGTATTTTCGAATACGTCTACTTTGCGCGGCCTGACAGCAATATTGACAGTGTGAACGTCAGCAAGGTTCGCGTGGAAATGGGCCGCGAACTCGCGCGCCGCTTCCCGGTGGAAGCCGATGTCGTTGTTCCTGTTCCCGATTCCGGTATTTACGCCGCACTTGGATTTTCCGAGGAGCTGAATATTCCGTATGATCCCGCATTTGTGCGGAATCATTATATTGGACGCACGTTCATCCAGCCCACGCAGCTTATCCGCGACTTCAATGTGCGCGTGAAGCTCAACCTTATTAAGGAAAGCGTGAAGGGGAAACGCGTGGTCGTGGTCGATGACTCCATCGTTCGCGGAACGACCGCCCGCAGCCGCGTGGTCAATCTGCGCGAAGCGGGCGCGAAGGAAGTGCATGTGCGCATTAGTTGCCCGCCGCATCGTCATGCCTGCCATTATGGTATTGATTTTCCGGATCCGCAGAAGCTGATTGCCAACCAGTATACCGAAGAGGAGATCTGCAAATATCTCGGGGCGGATACCATTGGCTACCTCGAAGTCGACGGCATGGTCCGGGCGACGAGCAAGGACAAAAAAGATTTCTGTATGGCGTGTTTTAACGGCGACTACCCCGAGCGTGTGGATCTTGGATTTGATAAATTAATCATGGAGCGGCGCCATTCCCGGCAGCATCTTCTCGAGGATACCGGTCAGCAGCCACCGCTGTTTCCCGAAGTCTCGTAATACAAACTCCCTGATTCATTCAGCCGACTATTTTCTAAAAAAGCGTTACATGAAATCCCGAAAGAAAGCTTACGCCGCAGCAGGAGTGGATGTTGATCTTGGCAACAAGGTCAAAAGCGGAATCCAGAAAATGGTGCAGTCTACGCACGGCCCCGAAGTCCTCGGACGCATCGGCGGCTTTGGCGGGCTCTTCCGCGCTTCCTTTAAGGGAATGAAAGACCCGATCCTCGTCTCCAGCATGGATGGCGTGGGCACGAAACTCAAAATCGCTTTTTCCATGAAGCGCTACAGCAGTGTCGCGCAGGATCTCATCAATCATTGTATTGATGACATTGCTGTCATCGGCGCGAAGCCGCTTTTCTTTCTCGATTACGTCGCCGCTGCAAAGCTTGAGCCGCTTGTGTTCCAGCAGTTGATCGCCGGATTTTCCAAAGCCTGCGCCGCCGGCAAGTGTGCCCTCATCGGAGGAGAAACCGCGCAAATGCCGGGAATGTATCAACCGGGAGAGTTTGACCTCGCGGGCTGTATCGTGGGCGTTGTTGATCGCGCAAAAATGATCGATGGCCGCAAGATTGTTCGCGGTGATGTCATCATCGGCCTGAAATCCAATGGCCTGCACACCAATGGCTACTCGCTCGCGCGCAAAGTGCTTTTTGAGAAAATGAAGCTCAGGCCTTCCTCTCGACTCAAGGGGCTGACCACTACCGTCGGCGAGGAATTGCTCAAAGTTCACAAAAATTACCAGCCGCTGCTCGCATCGCTTGCGCCCGGCGTTCTGAAAGGTGCGGCGCACATCACCGGTGGCGGCCTCATTGATAATTTACCGCGCGTGCTGCCAAAAAACTGCACCGCCCGCATAGACGCATCGTCCTGGAAAGTGCCCGCCATCTTCCAGGCCATCGAGACCGGAGGCAAAGTGGATCCTCTCGAGATGTACCAGGTTTTCAATATGGGAATCGGCATGGCCCTCATTGTTTCGCGTAAAGATGCGGATGCTGTGAAAAAGAAAACAGGCGGAATTATCATCGGCGAGGTGGTCAAAGGGAATGGCCTGGTCGAGATCGTTTTGAAAAAATCTTGAAAAAGATTTTGAAGAAACGCCCGGTTGTCGGTTTTGGATTAGGGTTCGGTCTTGCCAGTGCATTTCTTCTCGCGGTGCGTTACGCCTTT
>JBDSIH010000381.1:0-6767 GCA_039918055.1 Chthoniobacterales bacterium | reverse complement strand
GCTCGGCGGCGACGTACGCTATGCA
Source organism: Chthoniobacterales bacterium (assembly GCA_039918055.1). GTDB lineage: Bacteria > Verrucomicrobiota > Verrucomicrobiia > Chthoniobacterales > JBDTJR01 > JBDTJR01. Next base: position 6,742 of record JBDSIH010000381.1, on the reverse strand, counting down.
CACGGCTCCGACGGTGTGGACAAAGATGGCGGCGTGCTCGTAGCCGACGATTCCGCAGATGGCAAGATGCACGGGCGCAATCTGGAAAATCCGCTCGCGGCGGTGCAGATGGGCCTCATCTACGTGAATCCCGAAGGCCCGGATGGAAATCCCGATCCGATCGCGGCAGCACGCGACATTCGCGATACTTTCGGCCGCATGGCGATGAATGACGAGGAGACGGTGGCCCTCATCGCGGGCGGCCACACCTTTGGCAAGACTCACGGTGCGGGCCCCTCGGACAGCGTGGGATCTGAAGCCGAAGCCGCAGGAATCGAAGATCAGGGCTTTGGTTGGAAAAACAGCTTCGGCACGGGCAAGGGCGCAGACACGATCACCAGCGGACTTGAAGTCACCTGGACATCTACGCCCACGCAGTGGAGTAATGACTTTTTCGAAAACCTCTTCACTTACGAATGGGAATTAACCAAGAGCCCCGCAGGCGCGCAGCAATGGAAGCCGAAAGGCGACGCCGGAGCAGGCACGGTGCCGCACGCGCACGATCCCACAAAGCGCATCGCACCTTCGATGCTCACCACGGATCTCTCGCTGCGCTACGATCCGGCCTACGAGAAAATTTCCCGCCGCTTCTATGAGAATCCGGCGGAATTCGCCGACGCATTCGCACGGGCATGGTTCAAACTCACACACCGCGACATGGGCCCCCGTTCACGCTATCTCGGGTCGGAAGTCCCCGCTGAGGTGCTCATCTGGCAGGACCCGATTCCCGCCGTGGATCATGCATTGATTGATGCGCAGGATATCGCCGCGCTGAAGGCGAAGATCCTCGCTACCGGTCTCACGGTTTCACAGTTAGTCACCACCGCATGGGCATCGGCATCTACCTTCCGCGGTTCCGACAAACGCGGTGGCGCAAACGGCGCACGCATTCAGCTTGCGCCGCAGAAGTTCTGGGCCGTCAACCAGCCAACCGAACTTACCAAAGTCCTCTCCGCGCTGGAAGGCATCCAGGGCGGATTTAACACCGGTGGGAAGAAAGTCTCGCTGGCCGATCTCATCGTTCTCGGCGGTTGCGCTGCCATCGAACAAGCCGCGAAGAATGCCGGTCACGATGTCACGGTGCCGTTCACCCCGGGCCGTATGGATGCCACACAGGATCAGACGGATGTCGAATCCTTCGCTGTCCTCGAGCCTGCGACGGATGGTTTTCGCAATTACACCAAGGGTCGCTTCGCCGTTCCCGCGGAGACATTCCTGATCGACAAGGCGCAACTCCTCACCCTGACCGCGCCGGAAATGACGGCACTCGTGGGCGGCATGCGTGTCCTGAAGACCAACTTCGGGGGAACCGCACACGGTGTCTTAACGAACCGACCTGAGACGCTGACGAATGATTTCTTTGTAAACCTGCTTGATATGGGTACTGCATGGACGGCATCCAAAGACGCCGACCTCTACGAGGGCCGCGACCGCAAGACGGGTAATCTCAAATGGACCGGCACGCGCTTCGATCTCGTCTTTGGTTCCAACTCCATCCTCCGCGCACTGGCAGAAGTCTACGGATGTGCAGACGGGGAAAAGAAATTCGTCACGGATTTCATCGCCGCCTGGAATAAGGTGATGAATCTGGACCGCTTCGATATCGCCTAAGCAAGAGAAAGCTTCGTAGCCGCCGCCGTGAGGCGGTGGCGGGTGGAGTGTGAGCGCGCAGGGTATACATCACTACGTGCTTACGCACGCGGGCTATGGGAACGGGCATATCTTTAGGTACGCAAAAGTAGCAGACGTTCTTTCCATATCTCTGCTTTTCCATGTTCTTTCATAGAATTATTTGCGTGTGAACCGGGCGGGGTTTTGGAGCAAATTTCCCCACCGAAATATGGAGGAGGAATTTAAAGAGAAAACAAGTTATCTGCCGCAATTGGATGGGTTGCGGGGGCTGGCGATTCTTTCGGTGCTTGCCCATCACTATAATCTTTCGATTCCGAGGTTTTTGGACTGGGGGCCTATTGGCGTATCGCTGTTTTTTATCCTGAGCGGATACTTTATTACCATCTCGCTGTGGAAGGCGCAGAAGACTTCGCTGGAAAATGCCCAGCCGCTCTGGATTCCGGTGGTGGCGTTTCAGATGAAGCGGTTTTTGCGCATTGCACCGGTTTTCTGGTTGTCTTTGGGGATAGCTGCTCTGCTTCAGGTGCCGGAGGTGACGCAAAATCTGCACTGGCACTTGCCTTTTCTGACGAATTTTTACATTGCGGCCCAGGGGTTCTGGCCGGAGGCGGTTTCGCACTTCTGGTCGTTATCCGTGCAGGAGCAATTTTATCTGGTATGGCCGTTTATCATTCTGCTTCTGCCGAGGCGGTGGTTTCTGCCTGCGGCGTGCGCGTGTATTGCGGTGGCGATGCTTTACCGTTCGGGCTGCCTGTTTTACAAGACGCCGACAATGATCCGGTGGGTGATGCTCCCGGGCTCACTGGACGCATTTGCAGCGGGGGGAATCCTCGCGTGGATTGTAAAGAATCGCCCGGAGTGGATTTCGGGAAAGCACTACTGGGCATTGGCATTTGGGATTTTTGCGATCGGATGTTTCATCCTTGCGCACTGGCTGCGGTTCGGGCCTGAGGAGGCGTGGGAGGTGGCATTCATCGATCTGCTGGAGGTGATCTTTCTGACGTGGGTGGTTTTCGGAACGATCCGGGGCTGGAGCGGGCTGGGGAAGCGGCTCTTCGAATCCTCGCTCCTGATTTATATCGGGAAGCTCAGCCTCGGTATTTATGTTTACCATATTCTCGTCCGCATCGTGCTGCGGCCATGGCTGAATACGATGGGGTGGACGGTGGAAAGCGCGAATTTCTTTCAATATGGCGTGCTGACCGTGGCGACGATAGTGGTGGCAAAAATTTCGTGGAATTATTTCGAGATGCCTATGGCGCGGGGCAGAGTGATGCTGATCGACTGGCTTCCACAGGGTGCGCGTAACAAGACCCGTGGGGAGAATCGCCCGGAAGTTGGGCTTCCGGTAAATATCAAGCTGTCTTCCTAGCGATTCTGGTTTCTTAAATGGAGCCAGTCCCGGAACCGGTTTGCTTTGCAGGCCAAATAATTAAAACCGCCACTCCACGCACGTGCGATAAAGGGTATGAGCATTATTGGTTCCATTATCATCGGTTTAATCATTGGCGCGGTTGCGAAGCTTCTCATGCCGGGAAAGGATCCGGGTGGATGGATCATTACAATCCTGCTCGGTCTCGCAGGTTCACTCGTTGCCGGATACGGGGGTCGCGCGATGGGCTGGTATCAGGAGGGTCAACCGGTCGGCTTTCTTGCCTCCGTGGTTGGTGCGATCGTTCTGCTAGCGCTCTATCGTCTGATTTTTAAGCGGGAGTAGTCGCGATTCTTTTTATTCGGGTAATCCGGACGAATGGGAGGGTTAGGGATAACCCTCCCTACCATTTTAGGATTATAAGACCGTTTACTGTGCCGATCCCGAAAGCCGAAGATGCGCAGAGGCGGATGCTTTCGAAGCAGGAGCGGAGGTAGGAGGCATTTGCAGGATGATTGCGCCGTCGAGAATGGCGATGGTGGTGGTGCCCATGGGCAGGGCACCGGTGATCTGGTAGTAACCCTTCGCGACACGCGGGAGGCCGGTGACGGTTTCTTTTCCACTGGCGAGCGTGCCATCTTCGATTCGCTTTGCGTAAACGGTATCGCCTTCGCGGCTGGCTTTGGGCGCGGGATTATGGATGAGGAGGGCGTTGTCTGCTTCCATGCCGACAAGCGTGACCCAGTGGCCGCCGTGGCGGATGTATTGACTTCCCTCAAGGTGGTACCAGCCGATATTCAGCCACACGATTCCGCCGGGCTTTGCGATGGCATTTTTAATTTGCGAAAGGTCGGGGTATTCCCCGGCGAGGAACTCCTGCGGGACCTCGCGCCAGCCTTCGTATTTCAGCGATGCGGCGTGGAGCCCGAATTCCGTGAGGTAGGTCGTGACGCCATTTAGCACTTTTTTCGGATTCGTGCCATTACCGGTGCTCGTATTAAGATAATCCTCCGAGGAGAGAGTGCGGACCATTTCAAGCTGCGCGGACTTATCGCCCCTGCCGGAGGGATCGAGCGCGGGGTATCCATTCTGCGAGAGCCATATGAAGGAGTTGGAAACCGAGACCGGCGCGCAGAACTGGCTGCCATCTCCCGCGAATTTCCCATCGGGATCGGTCTGGCAGAGGTTCGGTGTGGCGCTGGCTTTATCCGCCGCATGCAATGGCGTGATCAGGAGGTGGAGAGCACAGAGGAATGCAGCGCGAGAAAGAAAACGCATGACGTTAAGTATGATCTTTGGGGCGTACTGGCGAGCATTTCCTAAATGGATGTGCCCTCCAATATTGATAAACCGTGCGACTCTCTATAGAAGATCGGGATGTCGCAATTTTCTGAACCGGTTTTCAAGGGCTGGGCGAAGCCGGGGCCTATTCCGCCGGGGGCGCAGAGTTACGGGCCGCTGCCGGAGGAGGGGGAGACTCTGGATGCCATCAGCGGATACTTCCGGCTTTTTCAATTAAAGGAAGGGCATCGCTTTTCCACGGACGATGTATTGACGGCGTGGTACGGCACGGCGCATTGCCCCATTGCGCGCACGGTGCTGGATCTCGGGAGCGGCATCGGCACGGTCGGGATGATTGCGGCATGGCGGCTTCCTGCGGCGCGGTTTGTCACGGTGGAGGCTCAGACGGATAGCGTGCGCCTCGCGCGTAAATCCTGCGAATGGAACGGGCTTGCGGATCGCTACGAGATTCGCGAGGGGGATTTTCGCGATGAAGGCGTATTACACACGGAGGAGAAATTCGATCTCGTGCTGGGGAGTCCGCCGTATTTTCCACCGGGCAGCGGACCGGAGAGCGAGCATCCGCAGAAGGCGGCGTGTCGCTTTGAGATGCGGGGAACGATTGCGGACTATTGCGCGACGGCGGCGAAGCATCTCGCGCCGGGTGGGTTTTTTGCATGCGTATTTCCTGTGGACCCCGAGGAGCAGCATCGCCGTGTGCGCGAGGCGGCAGCGGCGGCAGGTCTGAAAATCGTGCGCTGGCGTCCCGTGATCCTGCGCGAGGGCGCGAATCCACTGCTCGGACTTTTCGGCATGATGCGCGAGGGCGACCTGCCACCGACGGTGCAGACGTGGGCGGAGCCGCCGCTGACGATTCGCACAGGCACTGGCGCGGTGCATCCGGAATACGTCGCGGTGAAGTTATCCTTCGGCTTCCCGCCGTGATGCGAGCGATCAAGTAAAATGAGCGCGCTGATTTTTATTCCTATAATACCGTTGATTGGCGTGTTGTTATACGGCTTTTATCTTTTCGATTGTTTAATTCGTGCGGAATACCGTGATCATCACACGAATTGGGAATCGGACGGGAGGCCGTCGGGATTTTTCTGGAGTGCGGTAGAATGCCGTTTCACAAGCGGCTTTTTCAGGCAGTGGCTGGCTATGATTTGGCTTTCTCGCACACCGGCATGGATTGCAGGTTCACCAACTCTGAGATTACAGCTGCGTCGCTTCCGCTGGTGCATGTTGATCTGGGTTGTGGGAGGCCTGATCTTATTTGCAATTTCCGCGATGATTACGTGGCATATTACTGGGTAATATTAATTTGGAATATTGGCTGTGTGACCTCAGGAGAATTGCCCTGAATTTACAACCGCATGCTTCGCTTCATGCGAATAGCAAAGGCATGACATTCTTTTCGCGTATTCTATTTGGGGCTATCGGCGGCCTTGTCGGCACGGGGCCGATGACGATCGCGATGGTGAAGCTTCACCGCATGCTCCCCAGGCAGGATCAATATCCGCTGCCGCCGAAGGAAATCACCGCCAGACTTCTGGACGAGGCGAAGATGCCACTCCGTGAGGAGAATGAAACCCAACTGACGATGCTGAATCACTTTGCCTACGGAGCCGGGGCGGGAGCTTGTTACTTTTTGGCGTGTCCGAAGCCGGAGAACCGCCCGATTGCAAAGGGCGTGTTTTATGGATTACTGATCTGGGCAGCGAGTTACCTTGGGCTGCTGCCGGGTTTTGGCATTTTAAAATCCGCGACGCGGCAATCCCCGAATCGCAGTCTGCTCATGATTGCGGTGCATCTTATATATGGCATTTTTCTCGCGAGCTTCGTGGAAGCGATCGCGCAGGACGGTCGTCGCACGCAGGGCGCACTTGTGGGCAAATCGCCTATTCCGCACAAAGATGCAAAATAATGTCCCCCCATTTGCAAATAACAAAGTCACTCGTATATTTAATATAATTATGGAAAACGAAGCTGAGGATGAAGTGGTAGTTCAGGACGAGCTGGAGATGGTGATTCCCACCATTCAAAGCCCGGACGACGAAAATAAAATCATAACGCTCCTGCGCACGATTCCCGGCGTGGATGCGCTGGCGGTAAATGCCCAGATCGTCTGGCTGACCTTCCGGCCGAACCGGACGTCGCTAAATGCGATACTTGATGCCCTGAAGAGGCATAATTTCTATCCCTCCGACGCGCTGGAAAACGGGCATCTGCTCGTTTGCTAGACCACGCTGAATTTTAACGAAAATTACCCGCGCAACGCACCCGCGCGGTGCGATTCCTTTGTTGAAGACCCGAAATTCAACAAAGGAGATACTATGAGTGAGAAAGATCGCAAAAAAATGGATGCCCTTGTCGAGGAAGCCCGCGCGCTGGTGGATGCCACTGCCGATTCCTCGG
>JBDSIH010000380.1:0-3211 GCA_039918055.1 Chthoniobacterales bacterium | reverse complement strand
AGATAACTCATGGCGGCCCATCCGCTAAGAGCAGCTGTTACCGTCATATCAGCAACTAGCAGTAACGCGCCTACGACTGCCAGTGTTCTTCCCTGAGCCCTCGCTGCTGAATAAACGCCACCACCATCCGGGAAGTGGCGGCAAATAACCATGTAGTTAATACCGACAAGCAACGTCAGCGCACAAACGGCAAGAATAATTGGCAGAGAGGAAAATCCCGCTGCCATGAAGGCAAGACCTACGACGTAGGCTTTGCTCGTACCCCAGTCCCCGTAAAGCAATGCTGCGGCACGCTTCCAATCCAGGTTTCTCGGTCTCTGTATGTCTAAACTTTCCAAGGCGGGTTACCGTAATCGCCTCTCAGCGCGTTTGCCCAGCATCTTTTTTGCTTCACCGCGTTATCAGAAAGCCTTGCAGCGCTTCGCTCAAGCTGCAAGTTTGACGTAGTTTTTCTCTGATGAATAACAATCCCAAAGCGATTTTACTCTGGCTTTTGCTGATTCTGGCCGCCTTTGCCATTGCGGGGTTTTCCTTTCATTATGATTCCCCTGTGAGGAATCGAATTCTTTCCTCCCAGGGCAAGGGATGGAAAAAATCCCCTCTTACCGCGGTTATGAATGCCACCAGCAAGTATGGCGACTGGCCGGAACTAATGGTTGCAGGAGCCATCGGACTCGCCATTGCGTGGCGTCTCCGCAGCCGCGAATGGATAAAAATTATTGTCGCCGCCATGATTGCCTCCACCCTCGCCGGAGCGCTTGCCAATGCCTCCCGCTTAACTACCGGACGCCCCCGTCCCCGTGATACCGCGGAACTTGGATCGACTTGGTACGGTCCTTATTACAATGGAAAAATTCTCATCGGCGATCCGCGTTATAATTCATTTCCATCCGGGCATACCGCAACCGCCATGGGGTTTGTGGCCGTCTTTCTTTTTGCGCGACCGCTAATCGGCATCCTGCTTCTCATTCCCGCGAGCCTTATCGCCGCGGCACGGATGTATCTGGGGGCGCATCACTTTTCGGACGTGATCATATCCACCCTGTTAAGCTTTTTCGTCGCCTGGTTTATCTGGCAACTGGTACGTAGAAAAGCGGATCCCCTTTTCGCGAAGTTTTTTCCGCTTACGGTTTTTCGAACGTAATCTCTCCCTTGGGACGAATGACTTCCGGAAGAAAACTTCCAGCGTTCAAACCTCAGGGAAAATTCCCGATCCACAATATCCGGCAGGATGGATTTGCAGACATATCTCCGGTGAAAACCTTTCCGGCAAATGCCTACGGAGTCGATGACATGTCGGGAAATGTCTGCCAGTGGTGCAGTGACTGGTATCCCCCCGATTACTTCATCGCTTCATCAATAGCGGCGACAAGCGCTGCATCATCAGGCTGTGTAGCGGGAATGAAACGCGCAACAACTTCTCCGTTCTTATTGATCAGAAACTTGCCGAAATTCCACTGCATATCGCCGGGGAATTTCGCTCCCGGACCCGTAAGCGCGGTATAAAGCGGATGCTGCTCAGGACCTTTAACGTGAATTTTATCAAAGATCGGAAAAGTCACATTGTATTTCGATCTGCAGAACTGCTTGATTTCCGCATTGGTACCCGGCTCCTGATGCCCGAAATCATTGCAGGGAAAACCGAGTATCACGAAACCCTTTGGTGAGTATTGCTTATAAAGCTTTTCCAGCCCTCCGTACTGCTCCGTATGTTCGCAGAGTGAGGCTACATTAATCACCATGAACACCTTTCCATTATAAGCGTTAAGCGTTGCGTCTTTTCCATCCATCGTCTTAAACGGAATTTCTGTCAGAGATCCGGCAAGCAAACTGGAAGCAGACGCACAAATGAGCAAACTCAGCATTAGGATTTTTTTCATATCGGGATATAAAAGTTATAAAGCGATAGTTACTCCGGAAACAGGAAAATCAGATCGCAGCTTTACGTGTGCAGATGAATAAGGCATGCGTAGCGAAGCCGTGAATCTGTCCCGTAACATTCCGCTCTTTATTGCGTTCCGCGTTTTATTCAACGCACGGTTTTATTATCCGGTCCTCGGCATCCTGTTTCTCGATCTCGGCCTTACGCTGGAGCAATACTCTCTACTGAATGTCGCATGGGCCGTTGCCATCGTAACACTGGAAGTTCCCTCCGGTGCGCTGGCGGATGTCGTCGGACGAAAACAAATGGTAGTAATTGCCGCCAGCCTCATGGTGCTGGAAATGCTGATCTTTGCCTTTGCGCCCGTCGGCAGACCGGGCCTGTTGTTTGCACTGCTGATTGTTAATCGCTTTCTGAGCGGCGCGGCGGAAGCTTCAGCGAGCGGGGCGGACGAAGCACTCGCCTATGAATCCCTCGCCACAGATGCGCGGGAATCGTCCTGGCCGAAAGTGCTGGAGCGTCTCATGCGCTGGCAATCCGGCGCCATGTTTTTTGTCATGATTGCGGGCGCAATGATCTACGATCCCTCCTTCGCGCGTCATGTCGCGGAATTCTTCGGAAGCTCGTGGTATCCGACTATCCACGATACTGTGCGCTGGCCGGTGTATCTGACCCTGCTGACATCCTTCGGATGCCTTGCGGTGGCAAGTGCAATGCGGGAACCGCCAACACACCGCATCACAGGAGAAGCGACAACGGTGCATCTTGCTTTACGCAGCATCAAAGAGGGCGCGCTGGTTGTCATCACGGATCGCCGCATTCTTCTTATTCTGCTCACCGCACTTACGTGCGACAGCATCGTCCGGCTGTTCATGACATTTCAAAGCAATTACCTGCGTCTGATCGCCGTTCCGGAATTTCTCTTTGGGGTCATCGGCTCCACGCTTGCGCTTCTGGGTTTTATCGTGGCTCCTATTGCGCGCCGCATGGTTGCGCGCTATTCACCGCCAATAAACTTCAGCGTTATTGTGGCGTTAATACTGGCCGGGTTGATCGGCTCAGTATTTGCGACACCGCGTTTTGGCGTTTGGATTATCGCACCGCTTGGCCTCGCAATGTTCGGGCTGGGCTTTTTCGTTTCGCATTATCTCAATATCTGGACACAGCCGAAAACCAAGGCAACGGTACTGAGTTTTCGCGGCGTTGCATTAAACCTGGCCTACGGAAGCGCGGGTTTACTCTTCGCGGGTCTTACCGGCCACATTCGAAAAACAGAGCCTTCCTACAGTGAAAATACCATTTTTGCCCACGCCCTACTCTGGCTGCCCG
>JBDSIH010000379.1:0-1859 GCA_039918055.1 Chthoniobacterales bacterium | reverse complement strand
CCACCGCCGTCGCTACCACAGCGGTTTCACAGGCCATGGCTTCCAGATTGATAATGCCAAAGGGCTCATAAATCGACGGACACACAAAAACGCTGGCATGGGAATAAATCTCAATCGTAGAAGCTCTGTCGAGCATTTCATCGATCCAGATGATGCCGGGACGCTCTTTTTGGGCCTTGGAGACGGCTGTCTTCATCTCTTCGGCAATTTCCGGCGTATCGGGCGCTCCGGCGCAAAGAACGACCTGGAAGCCCGGTGCGAGATGCTTAATGGCATGCACCAGATGGATAATGCCCTTCTGTCGAGTGATACGGCCGACGAAGAGAACATACGGAATTTCAGGGTCAATACCGTGCTTTTTGAGAACTTTGGTATCTTCGCTTTTCTGATATTCATCCAGATCGATTCCATTATGGATGACATGCAGGCGTTCAGGCTTCACATCGAACAGGCGTAAAATATCCGCCTTGGTTTCATTTGAGACCGCGATTACCGCATCCGCCATTTCCAACGCGGTCTTTTCAACCCAGAGGCTAAAGTCATATCCTCCCCCCAGCTGTTCCCGTTTCCACGGTCTCAGAGGCTCGAGCGAATGCACGGTGATGACAAGCGGCAGACCGTAGTTGAGTTTGGCAAGAATACCTCCAAAGTGCGTGTACCAGGTATGGCAATGAACGATGTCTGCCTCGATCGCGGCGGTATTAAAATCCGTGCAGCGCTGCACCGCACCGAAGACGGAACGCAGTTCCTTCGGGCAGGTAAAATTTTTGGCATCAAGATCAAATCCCTGAACGGTCAGATTCTTTGAACCCTCCTGCTGCTCTCCAAAACAACGAACTTCAACCTGAATGCGCTTGGCAAGTTCCTTACTGAGATATTCCACATGGACGCCTGCTCCGCCATAGACATGGGGAGGATATTCATTCGTGAGAAAGAGCGCTTTCATTGGTTGCCCACCAATGTAATCAATATTCGCGCATCCTACCAGCCGGAAGATGCCAGTAAACCACCCACGGATTCCAGACCCGACTCCAGAAGATCGACCGGTTCCTTCACCCACCGCCAAAGCGAAATCGCGTAGCGATCCAGGTGCTCCGAATAAGGCTCCGCTACGAGTTGCTCCACCGTGGTGGGTAATGGAAGTTTCGTCAGCGTCGCCAGTGCGCTTCCGGTTGCCAGAAATGCGTCTGCTAGCGCACGTGCCGACTCTTCGCGAAAATCTTCCATCTTGAGAATTTTGGCCAGCTTAAGCTTTCGCGCGGCTTCACCTGCGAATTTTTTGGCCTCGTTGCGAAGCGCTTCAGAAATAACTGGCGCGGATTTCGGGGAAACATCAAATACGGCCGCCACCTGGCCCACTGCGGATTTTGCGGCACCTTCGGAACGGGTAATGCGTTTTGATTCCACCTGCTTACCGCGTTTTCCAACATCCCTCGCCCAGCGATCAAAAGTTTTCTGCTCCACGGTATTGCTCGCCACCAAATGAATGACATTCAGCGGGTACAGTGGATTCAGGCACTGCAGACGCGCAATACGATGCTCCAGTTTTTCCGGAGACCACGGGATATCGCAATTGATAAGGATACCCGCATCTTTCAGTTGAATGCCGGAAGCGACAGCGTCCGTACTCAAAAGCACGCGACATGTTTCATCGTTATTGAATTTCTCGATTTCCTTCCGGCGCTGGTTGCCATTCAACGAGCCCCTATTCCATGCCACTTCGACTTTTAATCCGGCGCAGATTTCGCCGACCAGTTGGAGCATGCGCTCCCACTCGGAAAAAATCACAATTTTCTGGCCCGCTTGCTGTAGACATTCGCGCAGGATGGTTTCTGTCTCAGAAAGCTTTCCGCTGCGCT
>JBDSIH010000378.1:0-5021 GCA_039918055.1 Chthoniobacterales bacterium | reverse complement strand
CCGTGGCTTCTCTCACACTGGCAATGGGAACCACACCGCAAACAACAGGGAAAACCCCGCACCCTTAAAAAACGAAATGACCCTTCATTTTCGTCCCACGCTTAAACAACTTTTCACTTACAGCCTTCTCGGTCTGATTCTAAGTCTGACGTTGCTTTTTCTGGTAATTTTCAAGGGATCACAACGAACGATTTTAAAAATCGCAACAAACCTGCGCGAAGCAAAAAGCACGGAAGTTGCCAGCCGCGTCTCGAAATATCTTAATGAGGCACCGGAGGCGATTTCTCATTTTGAAAATGCCGTTGAGTATGGACTTGTTGATCCAAAGAATTCCACATCTATCCAGGCGGGATTATTCTCACTGCTGCTGGCAAACAGGCATGTTTCTGAAGCCAGCTTCACGTATGGAAACACCAGTGGATTCGATGCCAATGACGAACGCATAATAACTCCATCATCGGTTGGAGAAGTCACGCTTGTCCGGACTTCCGGCAGCACACCAAATGGAAATGAACCCTTTGCGAGCAGACAGACCTGGTTTAATGGAAAAGCGTTTGTCTGCAAATCCGAGATGTGGACAAAATTTGGAAACCGGATGGTAGGCACTGTTTCAAAAGAAACGCCCTGCCCGAATCCTACCCAGCACTATACGTTTACAACACCGGCAAAACGGGATGCCGAAAAACAACTATTCGCATCCGACCTTCACTGGTCTCAAATTGATGATGCCCTTCCCGAAAATCAACGCCGGGTGGAAGTAAGCGTGCAAAAAGCGATTGATAATACCGACTCACAATTCGCAGGCGTCCTGCGCGTAGGACTTACCAAGGAGGAACTCGATAAAAATATTCAACATATCGCCGGAGGCACTCAGGGCGATCTCCATTTAATTTTTCTCTGCGACAATCAGGGTCGATTGATTACGGGTTTTAAAGAAAACCAGCAAGTAGCGGAGTCCGATGATGATTTGCGCATCGTTGATGACATTCCTGCCTCGGTCGCTGTCGCACTTAAGCTGGACTGCCTGAAAGATGTCAGCGCTACAAATCCCGTTGTAAGCGCGGAATTCCGATCAGATTCGAAGATTTATTTCTGCACCTTCCATGCCCTGTCAGAAGATAACACCCAGAATTGGATTGTCGGCATCGTTGTACCTCGCGATTACTACCTTGGTTACCTCCTGCATATCCGGGAACAAATCTATATAGTCTCTTTTATCCTGGCAGTGGGCATCATCATTGTTGGGTGGTTAATATTGCGGGGCGTCAGCCGTGCACACTCCCTTATTCTGCGTGAGACCGAGCGCATGAATGCCTTCGAGTTTTCCGCCTCTATTACCTCCTCAGGATTACAGGATATCGCCGAAGTATTGACGGGCCTTGAAAAGGCAAAAACTGCCATGCGCGCCATGGGAAAATATGTTCCTGTCGATCTGGTACGCCGCCTGTATCACGATGGCAAGGAACCTGTACTCGGTGGAGATTCTGCCGATCTTTCCATTCTCTTTACTGACATCAAAAACTTCACCCAGTTTGCCGAAAGTGCCTCGCCTATCCGGCTCGCAGATATTCTTGGGCAATATCTGGACGTCGTGGCAACGATTATCCAAAACGAACGTGGGACCATTGATAAATATATTGGAGATGCGGTCATGGCTTTCTGGAATGCGCCGGAAACGCTGAAGAACCATTCCATTTTCGCCTGTCGCGCCGCCATCGGATGTCGTGATGCGCTGGAGCAGCTATATTTGTCTCCTCATTGGAAGGATGCACCAAAATTTGAGACACGGTTTGGACTTCACCGCGGCACGGCATCCGTAGGGCATTTCGGATCGCCCAGCCGATTCAACTACACCGCCATCGGTGACAGTATAAACCTCGCCTCCCGGCTTGAAGGACTGAGTAAATATTACGGCACCACCATCATCGCGAGCGAGGCCATCTATGAATCCACAAAAGAGGAGTTTGAATTTCGCCTCCTGGATCGTGTTGCCGTAAAAGGTAAAACTCAGGGCATCACGATCTACGAGCTGTTGTCTGCGAAGATCGATAAAAAACCGCGTGATCCCTATATCCTTCGCTATGAAGAAGCTTTTACTACCTATCTTGCCGGTGATTTTAAAAAGGCACTAAGCCTGCTGGAAATCGAGTCCACAGATTCCGCGAGTCGCGTATTGGCAGTGCGCTGTCGGGAATTTATCGAAGATCCTCCAACCGGAGAATGGGATGGGGTCCATATTTTCGACACCAAGTAATTTTAGATATTCTTCCGCAGGAATTGGCGGATCACATCATCTTCCTTAACGGGACCCACGATGGAAAGTGTCATGCGTTTCGCACAAAGGACATCCTCAGCCACCTTACGGATTTCCTCGGCCGTGACTTCACGGATTTTCTGATGCACGTCTTCGGGATTAATGATCCGGTCGTGCATGAGAAGCGAATAGCCGAGACGGGAATTCTGCGAAGAGGTGCGCTCAAGCGACATGCGGCTGCTTCCAATGGCATAATCCTTCGCACGTCGTAATTCACTGGCGCCGACAGGGCGCGTGCGCAGACGGTCGAATTCGCGCAGAATGAGCTGCAGCGTTTTTTCCAGATTAGAACGATCAAGTCCCACCGTAACACCCAGTACCCCCGCATCCTGGAACAGCGATGTATGCGAACTGATGGAATAGCAGTATCCCCGCTTTTCACGGATTTCCTGAAACAGGCGCGAGCTCATATTCCCGCCAAGAATGAGATTGAGAAGGTTCAGCGCGTAGCGGCGGGAGTCATAGACACTGAAAGCGGGAAGCACAAAGGCGACATGCGTCTGCTCGATATCCCGAAAAGCACTCTTCACTTTCAATGAACGTCGGATAGCCGGAGCAGGTGTGAATTTACTTTTCGGCTTTTTCTTGAGATCACTGAATAAATCGCCAACGGTATCGACAAGCTTTTGGTGGGAAACTTTTCCCGCTGCGGTGATAACCGTATTGCCACCGTGATAGTGCTCGGCACGGAAATTGAGGAAATCCTTTTTATGCAGGCTTGCAATCGTTTCCAGCGAACCCGTGAGCTGGCGACCAAGCGGATGATCGGGCCAGTATGCCTCGGAAAGTAATTCGTGAACGTATTGCGAAGGGTCATCGCGATACATGAGGATTTCTTCCCCAATCACACCGCGTTCGCGCTCGATATCTGTCTCGGCAAAGCGAGGTTCCAGATACATGTCCGCAAGAACGGAGAAAACACGAGGGAAATGCTCCGCAGCACTCGCGGCAATATAGGAGGTGGATTCCTCACTGGTATAGGCATTCAGATATCCGCCCAGCCCCTCGACAGCCTGGCTGATTTGGCGTGCAGTGCGCTTTCGCGTTCCTTTGAAAAGCAGATGTTCGATGAAATGGGAAATCCCGCAGACCTTCTCCGACTCGTAACGTCCACCAACAGCGGCGGAAATACTTACGGCAACGGTCTGTGCGTGCGGCATTTCACACGTGGCGACACGGATTCCATTATCGAGGCGGGTGAGTTCGGATTTCATGGCTGACTTGGTAACACTCCTCGTTCAATGGCTAATATTCAAGTGGAAGCACGCTCCTCCAGAAGAAACTCGACCACGGCAAGATCGCGGTGAGTCGTGACTTTGATATTCCAGTCACGGTTCTCAACGAGAAAAACATCGTGTCCCGCAGCCTGCACCACCATGGTTTCATCGGTGATGGCCTTCTCGTTCTCAAGCGTTTTTCGGTAAGCTTCGAGAAGGATATCGCGGCGAAATACCTGTGGCGTCTGCATTCTCCAGAGGCGGCTACGATCAATATTTTCCTCAATGCGCTGAAAGGCATCGGCGCGCTGAAGAGTATCCGTTACCGGTTCTGCAAGGCTGGCAGCGCCATGAACGGCAGCGGCCTCGATACAGAGCGTAATCTGCGCCGCGGTAACTAATGGTCGCGCCGCATCCTGCACGGCAATAATTTCAAACTCTGGAGCCACGGCCTGCAAACCATGCGAAACGGATTGTTGGCGTTCCTTGCCACCGGAGACGACTTTTTCCAGTTTGGAAATCCCCTCTTTCGCGGCAAGTATTTCAAATTCGTGAATTCTTTCTGCCGCGCAGACGAGCACAATTTTCTGCACTTCCGGGCATACCTGAAATGCGGACAGGGTATGGGCGATGAGCGGTTTGCCCGCGATCTGCACCGTGAGCTTATCAAAGCCCATTCGCTGGCTGGAGCCTGCGGCCACAATGACCGCGCATACCGAAGGAAGTGCCATGGATCGTTACGGAAGTTGACGCTGCACTTCGGAGCTCAGAGTTTTTCCATCCGCGCGTCCGGCGACTTTGACCTGAACGATTTTCATCACCGCGCCCATCTGTGCCTTGGAGGTTGCACCGGATTCGGCAATGGCTTCTTTAACCAATGCGGTTACTTCCTCAGCGCTTAAGGCCTTGGGCAGATATGTCTGAAGAATGGCGCTTTCGTCTTTTTCCTTTTGCGCAAGGTCATTCCGTCCGCCTTTTTCAAATCCTGCAATAGCGTCTTCTCGCTGCTTGATCTGCTTGCGGATGACAGGCATCACGTCCTCGTCTTCCAGAGTGCCTTCAGCGCCCAGTTTTTCGATGGCGGCGTATTTTACCGAGGATTTCAGCATTCGAAGCACGGAGAGCTTTACGGCGTCTTTTGCCCGCATGGCGTCCTTGATGTCGTTGTCAATTTGTTGAGAAAGGCTCATGGCGCAAGAGTAGCGTGGGATTTTTACGAAGCAAATCCCAATCCACCGTGACGAGAAGCTTGAGTTCCCCCGATAAATTCATTCTTCTGTGGGGCATGTCTTCAGAAGTAAGAACGCGATTTGCTCCATCACCCACGGGATACCTGCACGTAGGAGGCGCCCGCACGGCGCTGTTTAACTGGCTTTACACCAGGAAAGTCGGCGGCACCATGGTCCTCCGCGTCGAGGATACCGATGAGAAACGGAATACCGAGGAAGCCGTCCAGGTCATCTACGATGGCCTGAAATGGCTGGGCCTGG
>JBDSIH010000377.1:0-5973 GCA_039918055.1 Chthoniobacterales bacterium | reverse complement strand
CACGATGTCAGCTTCAAAGGTCGCACGGGCTCCCTGAGCGTGGTGGCGAAAGCTGTTGCAGATCACATTGTCGGTAACCCCGGAAATCACCTCATTTTCTGCCCTTCCATGCAGTATTTGGCTGAATTGGAATGTGTGCTAACGAACCTGCTCACCGGGATTTCTTTTTTTGTGCAGACGTCCGCAATGGATGATGAGCAACGCGCCTCATTCCTTTCGAGATTCGCATCGGGCTCGGATGCGGTTGGCCTCGCGGTCGTGGGTGGCATCTTCGCCGAGGGAATCGATTTGCCAGGCGATAAATTGGTAGGGGTCACGGTCATTGGGGTTGGCCTGCCACGGTTATCCCTGGAGCGAGATATTCTTCAGGCTCATTTTCAGGGCACCAAAGGTGAGGGGTTTGACTACGCGTATCGGTTCCCGGGAATGCAACGTGTTCTGCAAGCCGTCGGCCGTTTAATCCGGACGGAGCAGGATCAAGGCGCAGCATTGCTCATTGACCAGCGTTTCAGCGAAAAGCGTTATCGGGATTTGTTCCCCGCCTGGTGGCAGATTTGAAGTTTTTCAAAGCTCTCGAGTGTTGCTAACGGAAGGGCGAATCTGTAGTACGTCGAAAAGGCCAACCGGCCCACACTCACAGCAGTCAAGGACTCCATTTAGCCGATCCAACGGAAAATATGCGCGTATTTCGCTTCAATGACTCGCTCTCATCTCCGGCTCTCATTTCGGACGAAATCCCCATTCCGACTCCCGGCCCCGGCCAGAAGCGGATTCGTATTCACGCCGCCGGGGTGACGCGAAGCGAATTGGTTTGGTATCCGACCGCGCACGCGTTAAATGGCGCAGTTCGAACGGGGGCGATTCCGGGGCACGAATTCTCCGGCGTGGTCGATGCAGTTGGATCGGATCTCTGCGCCGATGACATCGGCCAGCCGGTCTTCGGAATGAATGACTGGTTCACCGATGGAGCCACCGCCGAGTATTGCTTGGCTCCGGTCTCATCTCTGGCGCCAAAACCTGCTGGTTTGACTCATATGGAAGCAGCTGCCGTGCCTATTAGCGCACTCACTGCATGGCAGGGACTATTCGATCGCGCGAAACTCCAATCCGGTGAGCGGGTGTTGATCCACGGTGGTTCCGGCGCGGTCGGAACTTTCGCAATTCAGTTCGCGCACCACGCCGGTGCGCATGTAATCACAACCGCATCGCATCGAAATTTCGCTTTCCTTGCGGGGATTGGCGCGAATGAGGTGATCGACTACCATGCGTCGAAATTTGAGGAGCTTGCTGGCACCATGGATATCGTCTTCGACCTAGTCGGGGGAGAAACGTTGCGCCGCTCATGGTCGCTACTCAAGAAAGAAGGGCGAATGGTCACAATCGCCGCAGATAGCGAAGGACAAAAGGATGAGCGTACGAAGTCCGCCTTCTTCATCGTCCAGCCGAACGGCGCCCAGCTCACCGAAATATCCCGGCTTTTTGAACAGGGTTCGCTACGCGTCTTCGTTGATGCGGAAGTCCCTCTTGCCCGAGCCTCTGAAGCCTATTGTGGAACGATTGAAAACCGCAAAGGCCGAGGAAAAACTGTAATCTTCACAACAAACTAACTCTCCGCTGGCCCAATTTTCCGTTAGCAGGTCAGATATTTTGTCCCATCTCGTAGTGATGGCATTGCGGTTCCCTGTTTTTGAGAGAGAAAGTCCTATAATGCGGTTTATTGCATTTATTGCGTTTATTGCACCCGGCGGGGGTCGAACCCACAACCTTTGGCTTCGGAGGCCAACACTCTATCCAATTGAGCTACGGGTGCTGAATGGCAATTGCCGGAGCGAACGTTCCGGCTTTTTGCGAAAAAATGCAAGATCAGATGGAATTGGGCATCCCGCTTTAAACTCCGGCTACGTGAAAACCTTCAGTCTGAAGAAAGACGCGGATTTTAGCGGCATGTTCGCCCTGGATTTCGATTTCACGGTTTCGGATCGTTCCTCCACAGCCGCACGTTTTCCGCAGTTGCTTGCCCAGGTCTTCGATCTCCCGCAGAGGGAGCGATGTTTCAAAGTCATATACGATAATGACCGTTTTGCCACCGCGGTGGGCCGTCTCCTTGCGCAAAATAACACGCCCGCGTTTGCGTTTAGGGGGAGGGGTCAGGCTTTTTGGCGTTTCGTCCGTATCCGGAATCGTGGGAATATCCGAAAGAAGGGATGAGAAAGCCGTATTAAGGCCTGACTGGGCAGGGTTGATTCCAACTTTCTGATCTTTGTTCCGGGCCATGGATTAAAGTGATAACCCGATAAAGATGCCCTGCCGAGGCTTGCGCTTCAAGCCTGTGTCGCAGATAAAGGAGTTTCTGCCGAACTATGAATCCCGAATCTTCGAAATTACGAATTGCCGACCGTGAATTTTCCTCCCGGCTTCTGCTTGGAACCGGAAAATTTTCCTCCAATGCACTGATGGGTGAGACGCTCGAAGCCAGCGGCACCCAGATTGTAACCGTGGCGCTGCGGCGGGCTGACCTGTCGGGAAAAGATGACCCTTATGCGGATATTCTTAAATACGTCGATCCGCACAAATACCTGCTGCTTCCCAATACGAGCGGTGCCATAAATGCCGAGGAAGCCGTTCGTTTAGCCCGGCTTGCCGTAGCATCCGGGCTCCCTACATGGATCAAGCTGGAGATTCACCCTGATCCGCATTATTTGCTCCCGGATCCTATCGAAACTTTAAAGGCTGCGGAAATTCTTGTGAAAGAAGGGTTTACGGTTCTTCCCTATATCAATGCTGATCCCGTGCTCGCTAAGCGTCTTCAGGATGTAGGAACGGCGACCGTCATGCCGCTAGGCTCTCCCATAGGCAGTAACCGCGGATTGGATACACGCCACCAGATTGAGATCATTATCAAGCAGGCTACCGTTCCGGTAATTGTGGACGCGGGAATTGGTGCGCCAAGCCATGCCGCCGAAGCGATTGAAATGGGAGCGGATGGAGTGCTTGTCAATACAGCGATTGCCGTGGCGGATGATCCTGTGAGGATGGCGCGCGCATTTCGCAAAACGGTGGAGGCTGCACGCGAAGCAGTCGAGGCGGGCCTGCCACTGCGTCAAAACGTGGCATCGCCCACGAGTCCGCTGACCGGGTTTTTACGCAAATCTTCGTGAACCTCTGATGGCTGAAGCGGCAACCACTCCGATGATGAAACAGTATCACGCCATACGGCGTGAACTGCCGGAGAACACACTGCTGTTATTCCGTCTTGGGGATTTTTATGAAATGTTCTACGAGGATGCGAAGGAAGCGTCCGCACTTTTGAATGTCGCGCTGACTCGTAGAGGCGAAGTCCCCATGTGTGGTATGCCCTACCATGCGGCACGAAACTATATCCGCAAGTTAATCGATGCGGGGAAACGTGTCGCCATCTGCGACCAGGTGGGGGAAGTGCAGGCAGGGAAACTCGTGCGTCGTGAATTAAGCCAGATCATCAGCGCCGGCACCTTGGATGACGCGGACCTCGATGCCAAAAAATCGAACTATGTCGGCGCGATTTGTCAAAAAAAGGAAACTTTCGGATTTGCATATGCGGACCTGAGCACGGGAGAATTCCGCCTTACGCAGCTTGAATCCCGAAGCGCGCTCACGGATGAGCTGGCACGCGTTTCACCGGTAGAAATTTTAGTGCCCGACGATCAGATAGAACAATTCTCCGCCATTGAGGGATTAACGACGGTGGATGCCTATGCTTTTGAAATACAAGGCGCGGAGTCCTTTCTGTGTGAACATTTTAAAGTGCAGTCCCTGGATGGCTTTGGCTGTTCAGATATGCCGGCGGCAATCGGTGCCGCGGCGGGCGTCATGCACTATCTTACGCGGCAATTGCGGCGTCGCGTGGATCACGTGCGCCGTATTCTGCCGTATCGCGTTTCAAGTTTTGCACTGCTGGATGCTGCAACACAGTCACACCTGGAGCTCGTCCAGTCGCGTGGCGGACGGTCCATGACATTACTGGGCGCACTGGATCGCACGGTTACGCCCATGGGCGCGCGTGCGCTTCGTGAATGGATATTGCACCCATTGCGCGATATTGCTGCCATTCATGCCCGTCAGCAGGTCATTGCGGATTTTATTCAGGATTCATTTTTGCTTGGAGACATCCGTGAGCAACTTAAGGATATCCGGGATATTGAGCGGTCCGCCTCCCGGCTAAGCCAAAACAGTGGCAATGCAAGAGACCTTGCCTCGCTGGCGTCGTCGCTAAATCGCATTCCCGAACTAAAAAAGAAACTGAATAAATTGTGCGTGGGTGTCGCGATCGATGGGGGATTAATTCAGGATATTTCCGGAAAGCTTCACGAGCTTCCCGAATTTGCAGAGTTGCTCGGCAAGGCGCTTGTCGATGAACCTCCCGCTACGATTCGGGATGGGGGAATGTTTCGGGATGGCTTTGATCCGAATCTTGATGAGCTGCGCAATGCCTCGAGGGAGGGAAAGCAATGGATCGCCAGCCTGCAGGAAGATGAGATCAAACGCAGCGGCATTAAATCCCTCAAGGTTCGTTTCAATTCGGTATTTGGCTACTTTATCGAAATTACCAAAGCGAATCTGCCTTCGGTGCCGGAAGATTATATTCGTAAGCAGACTACCGCAAACGGCGAACGCTACATCACTCCTGCGCTTAAAGAAATCGAAGGAAAAATTCTCGGTGCAGACGAACGCTCCCGCGCACTTGAGGCGGAAATTTTTCATAAACTGTGCGCGGCATCATTGGGGCATCTTCAGGAAATTCAGGAAACAGCTTCCGCATTGGCCGCGCTGGACGTTCTGGCGGCACTGGCAGAAACCGCACGTTTATACTCGTACGCGAAACCGGAAGTGGATGACTCTGGCCGGCTCTTTATCCGCAATGGCCGCCACCCGGTTCTCGATCAGGCGCTGCAGGCGGAACGTTTCGTTCCCAATGACACGGATATCGACAGCCGTGAAAAACGTTTTGCCATTATCACCGGTCCGAACATGGCGGGAAAATCGACGTATATTCGTCAGGTCGCCTTGCTGACTCTTATGGCGCAGATGGGCAGCTTTATTCCTGCGGAGGAAGCGCACATTGGAATTGTGGATCGCATCTTTACACGGGTAGGGGCGAATGACGACCTCGCACGCGGGCAATCCACCTTCATGGTGGAAATGAACGAGACCGCAAATATCGTCAATAATGCCACCGTTCACAGCCTTATCATTCTTGATGAAATTGGCCGGGGAACGAGTACCTTTGACGGATTATCCATTGCCTGGAGTGTGGCCGAGTATCTGCACGATAAAATCGGCGCGCGTACTTTTTTCGCCACGCATTACCATGAATTGACGGATATGGAGCAAACACGCACGGGCGTTATAAATCTGAACGTTGCGGTACGCGAATGGAACGATCAGATTATTTTTCTCCGCAAGATCATACCCGGACGCGCGGACCAGAGTTATGGAATTCAGGTGGGAAGGCTGGCAGGATTGCCGGATAGTATCATTCAGCGGGCAAAGGAGATTCTGGCTAATCTCGAGCAGGCGGAATTAAACGCGGACGGAAAACCTGCATTTGCGGGGCCGCAGACTTCGCGCACGAAACGCGCCAGGCAGGATCCATCATCCCAGATGGATTTGCTTTAGCGGGCGGAATTTTTGCTGTGGGCGGAGGCGTGAATTTTATTTTTCATATTCATTCCTCCCAGCTGGTAGCCGATAATTAATCCGATCAGAAGCGCGAGGAGTAATGCGAGTTGGACTGCGCGCAGCTTATAGCCGGCCAAAAACTCATCAATGAGCTTAAATCGATTATGCGCGAAAAATTTCTTTTTAAATGCGCTCGTAACGTGGGTCTGTTTCTCAAGAAACTGTGCTATCCGAGTTGGATCAGGGGCCGGAGCATCCGCACGATTAGATGATTTTGAACGTATTTTTGATTTACGAAATTCGATCTGCAACTTT
>JBDSIH010000376.1:0-3276 GCA_039918055.1 Chthoniobacterales bacterium | reverse complement strand
TGCGGACATCGTCCACGGTCTGAACTCCGGATTCCTGAATCGCCTGGGCGCTGGCGTAAACGAGATCTTCCACCTCGCGATTTACAATGCACCGGATCGTGTAGCGGTTTCGCTCCCCTTCGGTGAGGCGACGCTTGCTGCGCATTTGCGAATTATACGCATCTGCCCACACATCGAGTTCCATGAGCTGCGGCAGGGTGAGTAAGCCGGATTCCAGCCCGTCATCGAGATCATGGCTGTAATAGGTGATTTCATCCGCAAGATTAGCGATCTGCGCTTCGAGGGTAGGGCAGTAGTTTAACGGAGCGTCGACTTTGGAAGAGGACTTCGCGGGAGCCTGGTGTTTTTGAAGTCCCTCGCGCACTTCATGGCTGAGGTTCAGGCCGGGGAAGTCGGGATATTTGGATTCCAGTAATTCCACGATACGCAGGCTCTGCATATTGTGTTCAAAGCCGCCGTGGCCTTTCATGAGGAGATTTAGCTGCTCTTCTCCGGCATGGCCGAATGGAGCGTGGCCAAGATCGTGCGCGAGCGCGATGGTTTCCGCCAGGTCATCATTGAGCGAGAGCGCGAGGGCAATCGTCCGGCTGATGGACGCGACTTCCATCGTATGCGTAAGCCGCGTGCGGTAGTAATCGCCGCTGCCATTGAGAAAAACCTGCGTCTTTCCATCCAGTCGGCGAAACGCGCTGGAGTGGATGATGCGGGCACGGTCGCGCTGGAAACACGTGCGGTAAAGATGTTCCTGCTCGGCGTAGTGCCGACCTTTGGAATCGACAGATGTCTGGGCATAAGAAGCCAGAATCGATGCCTCGTCGGTCTCTATGCTTTCGCGGGTTTTAAACATGCATCCATCCGGATTACTTCAAGATTCCGTGAAATTTTGCCTGGCGGCGACCCGTGAAAGAGTCGCCGCCCGGCAGAAAATACTATCGCCTTATACGATACGCAGTGTCGTTGCAGGATCGAAAAGGTGAACGCGTGTCGCGTCGATTTCAAACTGCAGACGATGACCCGCTTCGCGCTGATCGACGGCCGTATTACTGCGGCTGATCACGGTATGCGTTCCAGTTTGCAGGTAGAAATACGTTTCAGCGCCCATTGGTTCGACGATGTCGACAACGGCCTGGAAGGTGTTTTCCGAAAGAGGTTTCCCCGCCGGAGCTAGATCGCAGGCTTCAGGCCGCACGCCGATGGTAATTTCTTTTCCAATGTAAGGAACTGCCGCAGGGCGAGCGCCGAGCTTCAGAGTAATGGCCCCTCCGCCATTTTCCTTGAAGATGATATTATTCTTTTCTCCGCTCAATGTGCCCGCGATGAAGTTCATCGGAGGGCTTCCAAGGAAGCCTGCTACGAAAAGATTCACGGGTTCATTATAAAGTTTAAGCGGTTCATCGACCTGGTGGATAAGACCGTCCTTCATAACGACGATGCGTTCGCCCATCGTCATTGCTTCCACCTGATCGTGGGTGACGTAGATCATCGTCGCCTGCAGGCGCTGGTGAAGCTTGGTGATTTCCGTGCGCATCTGGACGCGCATTTTTGCATCAAGGTTCGAGAGCGGTTCGTCAAAAAGAAATACTTTTGGCTGACGGACAATCGCGCGGCCTACGGCAACACGCTGGCGCTGACCGCCGGAGAGTGCCTTGGGTTTGCGATCGAGAAGCTGATCAATACCGAGGATAGCTGCGGCTTCGATCACCCGTTTGTGGATTTCCGCTTTGGGGTATTTCCGCAGCTTCAGTCCGAAAGCCATGTTGTCATAGACACTCATGTGCGGATAGAGTGCATAGTTCTGGAAAACCATCGCGATATCGCGGTCTTTGGGCGGCTCGTCATTGACGCGTCGATCATCAATGCTGACGTCTCCTTTTGAAATTTCCTCCAGGCCCGCGATCATGCGCAGCGTGGTTGATTTTCCGCAGCCCGACGGGCCTACGAAAACGACGAATTCCCGGTCGCGGATTTCAAGGTTGAAATCGCTGACGGCAGTGACATCTTTGCCCCGGTCGCCTTTATAAATCTTAAAAACATTCTTCAGTGAAACTTTAGCCATGGAGTGAGTTCTGTTAAGTGATGGTTTACCCTTAAATAATTAAGTCCGATGGTGGGTTGCCACGGGACTGTTAAAGGGGCATAAAGTAGCTTCCCGCAATTGTATCCGTCAATGATCAAAGGCAACCGCGAACCTCTAGAAACCCACTCCGAAGCGGAAGAGACCGTCATACGCAATACTTCCTCCCGCTACGCCACGCGTGGAGAGATACTGGCGGACTGGATTTTCATCGGAATGACTCTTCTGGTCACTGTCGTGGCGACCATTTATAAGCCGGAAACGACAGATCCCAGCACGTTTCACTGGTTTTTAGGAGTTTATCTGGGTACGGCGGCATTTCTGGGCCTGGTTCTTCTTGTGCTTGCCAGTGGCTACACGCGGCCGTGGGTTAAGTTCCTGGTGCTTTTTATCCAGGTTTCGGCAATTTCCGCCGGGATCATGCTCGACGTTCGCAAGGACTTCGCGTTCGGTCCGCTTTTCATGATGGCTTATTGTGTGGTCATTGGCCTCACGTCTTTTCGTCTCAGCCCCTCATTGGCGATTTTTGCGGGGCTGACAGCTTCCATTGAAGTTTTTCTGATCGATTGGGTGCAGGTGCAGCCGCTCATGCATGCGGACCCGCCACGGCTCGATCTTGTCCGGGAATATGGTGCAGGCTTCATGCTCGTGGCCGTTGCGATGCTGGCGATCATGGGGGTGGCTTCCGGACTTGCCGCAAAGGATATTTTAAAAACGCTGCGGCAGCAGATTCGCGAGCTCCTTCGAAGACAGCAGACGGAATCCGTTTTCGGTCGCTATGTTTCTCCGGAAATCGCCGAGGAAGTACTCCATCCCGAAGCCGGGCGCGTGGAGCCCAGGCTTGCGAAAGTGGCGATTCTTTTTTGTGACATTCGGGGATTTACCGCGTTTTCTCAGGATAAAGCACCGGCAGCAGTCGTGAGCATGGTAGAGGAATACTGGCTGAAGGTTTGCACGATCGTGGATGAGGAAAAAGGCATCGTAAGCAAGTTCATCGGCGACGGAATTATGGTGTTGTTTGGAGTTCCTGATCCTGATCCCGAGTATATCGTGCAGGCGGCGAAAACCGCATTGCGCCTGAGTCGGGAGGTGGATCAGCTTTTAAAGCCTTATGGCTTGCAGCTCTGCGTGGGAATTCACGCGGGCGAAGTCATTGCGGGAGAAATTGGTTCCGGTACCCGTTGCGAATACACCGTGCTGGG
>JBDSIH010000375.1:0-4179 GCA_039918055.1 Chthoniobacterales bacterium | reverse complement strand
TTATAAAGATGGATATCGTGATGCGAAGTCCACCCATGTCGCTTTTGAAATTTCGGATGCGACGGGCCACTGCACTGCCTACATGCCGGAAAAGATGGCCGAGACCCTGAAGAAAGCATTGCTAAAGCATGAACCCGTAACAGGAAAATTTCTTCTCACCATAGATGCCACGAGATTTGACCCCAAGAACCCGCAGATATTCGCGGAGCTATTGGAAGTGATACAGCCCTCTTCCCTGAAGAATTAATCCTCTTAGGAGTTACTATAAAGCACAGAGTAAATCCTACGACCGGAGAAGTCTTAGAGCGTTCGTTACGACAAGTAATGTAGCACCCGTATCGGCCAGAACAGCGAGCCACAAGCTGGTATGCCCAAGTAAAGCGAGAACGAGAAAAACGGCTTTAATGCCGAGGGCAAAAGTAATGTTGAATCGAATAATCCCCAGGGTGCGACGGCCCAATTTAATGGCTTCGGCCACCATCATCAAATCATCGCGCATTAAAGCGACATCGGCTGTTTCAATCGCGGTATCCGTTCCTGCCGCGCCCATAGCGATACCGACATCAGCGGCTGCAAGGGCCGGAGCGTCATTTACTCCGTCTCCTATCATACCGACTTTGCCAAACTCGGCGGCGAGTTTTTTAACCTGTTCGATTTTGTGCTCAGGAAGGAGATCTCCTTGTGCCTCGTCGATACCGGCTTGTTTTGCGATGGCATTGGCAGTGCGTGCATTGTCTCCACTAAGCATTACTATTTTGCGGATACCCGCGGCATGGATGCTGCGGATGGCTTCTGCGGCATTCGGTCGGATGGCATCTCCTATGGCAAGGACTCCGAGAACTTCGCCCTGACAGTCCGAGTGTGGACGGTGGCCGACGATGACAACAGACTGCGCAGCCGCCTCGATATCGCAAAGCATGGTTTCAAGCTTTTCGGAACACACTCCGAGTTCATGCGCGAAACGGTGATTGCCGACAAAATAAGAATGTCCCGCAAGTGTGGCCTCCGCGCCTCGGCCCGTCTTGGCCTGATAATTTTCCGCAGGCTCGAAGGTGACCCCGGCTTCTTTCGCATGTCGGACTACTGCCTGGGCGAGCGGATGCGTGGAATGTGTGTCGATGGCAGCAGCAATACGGAGAATTTCCGCATCGGACGTATCGTGGAAAGAAAGCACGCTCAAAACGCGAGGTTTTCCTTCGGTGATTGTTCCCGTCTTATCCACAGCCAGGGCGCGTAAACCACCAAGGGCTTCAAGGTAGGCTCCCCCTTTAATAAGAACACCCCGGCGAGCCATGGCAGTAAGGCCCGCAACAACGCTTACCGGAGTCGAAATGACGAGCGCACAAGGACAGGCTATAACCAGCAGCACGAGTGCCCGGTAAATCCAATCCATCCACGGTGCTGCGAATACGAGCGGTGGAATGATGCAAACAAGCACGGCCAATATCATCACAGCTGGGGTATAGTATTTGGCAAAGACATCGACGAACCGCTGGGCCGGAGCCTTTTGGTCTTGAGACTCTTCGACCAGCTTAATTATCCGGGCCAGAGTCGTGTCGCCAGCGGCTTTGGTCGTCTGGATTTCCAGCGAGCCTTCGCCATTGATTGTGCCTGCATAAACGGTATCCCCCGGCGTCTTTTCGACGGGCATTGATTCTCCCGTAATAGGTGCCTGGTCAATCGCCGATGCGCCGGAAAGAACAACCCCGTCCAGCGGAACTTTCTGTCCGGATTTTACAAGAATCGTTTCGCCGATGGTTACTTGCTTCGCGGGAACTTCCTGAAAGCTCCCATCGCGTTTTACTAACGCAATTTCCGGCGCGAGTTGCATTAAGGCCTGGATGGCACGGCGAGCACGTCCGACGCTCCACGATTCCAGTAGCTCCGAAAGCGAAAATAGAAAAACAACCGCCGCACCTTCGGCATGTTGCCCAATGGCTACTGCTCCGATGACGGCGACAAGCATCAGAACATTCATGTCCAGCGTGAAGGTGCGCAGAGAACGCAATGCCTTCGGAGCTACCAGCCAACCACCCGCAATGATTGCAATGGCAAAAGGAACATTAGGCTGCCAGCCGGTCTTGAAGCCGAGCCATTGTAAGAGGATTCCGATGCCCGTAAACAAACCGGAGGTAGCCACAAGCAATGCAGTCGAAGACATCGCGCCAGTTTTTCGGGAGTCGGAAGGATCGCCAGTTTCCACCTTCACTCCGGAAGAATTTACAGCCGTTACTAATGCGGACTTTTCAATGCTGCCGTCATGGTAAATCGTGACCGTGGAAGCGACGATATTGGCGCGGACGCTAAGCACTCCGGCCAGCGGTTTGAGAGCGCGTTCAATAGCCG
Source organism: Chthoniobacterales bacterium (assembly GCA_039918055.1). Lineage (GTDB taxonomy): Bacteria > Verrucomicrobiota > Verrucomicrobiia > Chthoniobacterales > JBDTJR01 > JBDTJR01. Next base: position 1,833 of record JBDSIH010000375.1, on the reverse strand, counting down.
CAACTTCTTCAGAGCAATCCATGCCGGAGATGCGAAACGTCTCTTCGCTTGCCCCTTGAGGAATTTCATCAGCTGGCGATGCATCTTTGGTGGAATGATGCTCGTGCTTATCGTCGTGATCGTGGTTGCAGCAGTTGGACATAGTGGTATTGATTAAGCCTAACACCTTTAAGGTGCTTTAGGGTCAGGATGTTAACACTGAATCAAGTATGACACAAACCCCAGATTAACGGCTTCGCCTGTTCTCCGGAGAATTCATTTCGTCTCAAAGTTCCGTTTCAGATTTTGCACTCGCTTTTTGTCACTGCGGGGACCATGCACTTTTTCATTGCTAGCATTGCCGCCTCTCTTCCTTTCGGCATCTTTGTAGCATTCCTTTGGTGGGTATCTCAGCGGCGCGGCAGAAGTCAGAAAAACCCGTTCCTATCTGCTCCGCCCGCCTTCTAAAGCCTTCCACAATTAGCAAGTGCCCAGGGAACATCGGAACCGGGCATTGTACCGACGATGCCGCGACGATAGCTATCGACCAGAGCCATGCCCCCGGTGCCTTGGAAAATAGGAGCCTTCCAATTCGTAGCTATTATGTGAAGCGCGGTGAGATTCGGCCGATGGGCGGCGCTTCAGGTTTGAAAAGAATGCGTTTCCCAAACTCGTGGAAAATACGAACCCGAGTATCGATAGGAATCGGATTCCCAAGATAACCGCATGGCAGATTTTAGGGACCCACGTTTTAAGCGTGCGTGTATGAAAATCCCTCACACAGTTACGAGTTATTGAGGAAGAACCATTTTCAGAATTGAAAATTGGTTGCGGGGGTAGGATTTGAACCTACGACCTTCAGGTTATGAGCCTTCTCAAAGTTACTCTGTAGAGCACTCAAATTTTGCTAAAAGCCTGTTCCTCAACAACGAGCAATATGTGCATCTTGTGCCATACGTGCACCGTTTAGGCACATTTTATATAGTCATTTTAGGCACACAAGCAGATTCCATTCTCCATATCTCCACCAAACCTCCGCGTGGTCTTGGAGTTACAGAGAACCCCTAGTATAATCAGGGACAAGGAAACTTGACTACTTCCCTTCTCTTTTGGCATTCATTTCCTTTCAGAGTCTGAGCAGGCGCGGTTACTAACCTGCTTTCGCAGGAAACTTTCCAAGGCGGTTTCCGAGGTTTGTGGGGACAGCACAGGATGTGGGTGGCCCTTGTGTTGAACCGTTCTGATGATAAGTGAACGCTGTTCCGCCATTGTTAGCGGATCGCAAATAACGAGAAGCTCCTCAGATACCATTCTCCCAAATAGCACTGGCATGTTCCCTGCTATTGGTTGCTGTCATATATTATTTCAGCATTACCCCGTTAACACTTGCCACCGTGGCAGACGTCTGTACCGCTTCATCTATGCACACTTCGATAGACTGCGTTGCAGGAAGCCATTCTATCGATTTTGCCACGACCTCAACCAAGCAGTCTTTAAAAGACAAGGCGAAGTGAACTACATCGACCCAATAATTTTCATCCGGGAATGTCGGTTTGAGTTGTTTGATCCACGTTGAGTTTTTGATTTCATGGGCAGTCAGCGAGTCCAAGCCATGACCATATAAAGGCTGTTCCTCGAGAGTGTCGCTTATCGTGCTATAGCGCTGAGCCAGAATGTGGCGGAACTTTACCATTCGGCAAAGTAGCGGACGCTCATTTGATGAGGCGGGGCAGATTAACCAAACGATCTGCGAGTCATTGAAGATAAGAGGCCGAGGGTGACTCGGCCGCCAAGGGGCATTTGTGAGAGGGACGGCGTATTCAGCCCCGACCAAATCGCCTAATGCTCGCTCCG
>JBDSIH010000374.1:0-9379 GCA_039918055.1 Chthoniobacterales bacterium | reverse complement strand
ACCCTCTTTGGGGTGAAAGGTTATTACTTCTTACCGGAACCTTTTGGGTTTGCGGCGGACGTCTTTTGGTTGCTGCTCTTCTGAGTTGCGCCCTGTTTCGTTTTCTTCTGCTTATCTTTCGGACTTTTATCTCCCATAGGCTCTCAGCATCGACTTAATGCGAAAACATTCAAGCTCTCGTTTGTGAAGATGCCGAGCGCCCCTCCATTAGCTTGCACAAAAGTCGGAAATTCTTTCATAATCCCCACGCGGCCCTGCCGCATATTATGGCCGAACGATTCATGCAGACGATGCTCACGCCTTCGGTTCTTGCGGCGCAGGAGCGGTATTACGGAAAATCAAAACCCGTCGAAGGCGCGCCGCCGAGTGATGTGCTTACGGCGGACGAGACCGAGTTCATCCAGGCGCGGGATAGTTTTTACATGAGCACGATCACCGAGACCGGCTGGCCATACATCCAGCATCGCGGCGGCAAGGCCGGGTTCCTGCATGTGATGAGCCCCACCACGCTCGGCTTTTGTGACTACCGGGGCAATCGCCAGATGCTCTCCACCGGCAACCTCGCGGCGGGCGACCGCATTGCACTTTTCCTCATGGACTATCCCCTGCGCACACGGCTGAAAATTCTCGGTCACGCCCGTGTGGAAGATGCGCGCCAGCATCCCGAACTCGTCGCCGCACTCGCCGAACCGGAAATCCAGCGCGTCGTAGAGCGCGTCATCCTGATCGATGTCTTTGCGTTCGACTGGAATTGCCCGCAATACATCACCCCGCGCTATACCGACGCCGAAGTGGAGCAGGCCGTCGCCCCGCTGAAGCAGCGCATCACGGAACTCGAAGCGAAGTTAGCCGCACCCTCTTCGTAGCCGCGTGCGTGAGCACGTGGTGCTTTATCTGAAGCGAGCATCGCGGAGCTTGAAGCGAAGTTAGCCGCACCCTCTTCGTAGCCGCGTGCGTAAGCATGTGGTGCTTTGTCTGAAGCAGCGCATCGCGGAACTCGGAGCGGCAACACGTGGTGCTTATCCGCACCTCCACCGCCTCACGGCGGCGGCTACGATCTGAACGATCTATAATGGGTTCTGACGACGCAAAACCCTCCACCCCCGGAAGCATTTTGGCTTGCGAAGAGCGCGGGATGAGAATGTCGTGGGTGACGTCATGAAATACTACTTCCTTCTGTTTTTTACCTGCGTGTTCCTCTGCGGTTGTGCGGATGATTCGGCTGAGGGTCCCACGCTGGCTCCGCAGAAGCATGAATTCCGAATCGCCGGGGTCAAAGCCGCGAATGCCGACGAAGCCGGCCGCCAGACGCTTCTCCTGTGTGCCAATACCGCGCTGGAACACCACTATCTCTATTTTATTGTTTGGGACGATGGAAACCCCACTGGCGCCGTAATGTATAATAATTTGGCCGACAGCATAAAGAAAGGCACCCCACAGCTAAGGCCGCAGGATTACTACCGCATCGATTGCTACGAAAGATACCCCGCCGACCAACCCGTCGAAAGCATCCTCGTTGCGGAGCGGGTGAAGAGGAAGTTGGGTAAGTAGGTAGTGATTTATAATTTACCCGGCCTCTTCCTGCTTTCAGCGATATAGACTAGTCCCATTATTTGCCCTTTAAGAAATCTGGAACAGGAACGGTTTACGCTGGCGGTGGGGTAGGGGCAGTGTGATTAGGTGTCGATATATATAGGGTCATACGAATATATGCGTTGACGCATATATTATATAGTGCCACATTGGCCGTATGGAATTAATCCAGATTTACCAGTGTTTTTGCGATGCTACACGCTTACGGATTATTCATTTGCTGACGCACGGTCCGCTCTGTGTGTGTCATTTTCAGGAGGTTCTTGAGATCCCTCAAACCAAGGTGTCCCAGCATCTTGCCTATTTGCGTAAACACAAAATGGTGGAATGCAGGCGGAGCGGAACCTGGATGATATATAGTCTTCCGGCCAATCCCCCTGCACAGCTGGTCTCAAATCTCAAGTGCCTCCAGGATTGTGCGCAGACGGATAAGCGTTTTCGGGCGGATCTTAAAAAGAGAAACCAGAGATGTTGCGAATGGCAGACCGCTGAAGCCAAACAGCGCTAAAAGAGAAATCAAAAATCCGCCGCCTCTATTTTACTAATTTTATTTTATGAAAACATCCGAATTCAAACAACACCTCGATCAACATCCCGATAGCGAACTTTCCTTTCTATTACCCAATGGAAAGAGCATTCCGATTCACGCACACATTACCGAAGTCGGGCGTATCGAAAAAACCTTTCTCGATTGCGGGGGGAAGCTCCGCACGATTACCACCTGTTCCCTTCAGGCATGGGTGGCTGATGATGTGGACCACCGGATTACGGCTGGCAAACTTGCTTCTATTTTCGAGGGAGCTACGGAAATCCTCGGCGCAAATGACCCGCATGTGGAAATTGAATTCGAAGACAGGTTAATTTCCCAATACCCCGTCGTAAGCGTCGAGAACGCGAATGGAGTTCTTTCCTTTCAGCTGGAATCCAAGCATACGGATTGCCTGGCAAAAGATGTCTGCCTGCCTGCCGATGAGGCGCAAGAATGCTGCAGCGGAACGGGTTGCTGCTGATATGGCTAAGCCGAGTGTTCTTATTCTCTGCACGGGTAATTCCTGTCGGAGCCATATGGCTGAGGGTATTTTAAGAAGTGCTGCCCCGGGCTTACTGGATGTGCATAGCGCGGGCTCGAATCCCGCTGGCTATGTTCATCCCATAGCCAGCGAAGTCATGAAGGAAATCGGAATCGATATTTCCAATCATCATTCCAAACATCTCAGTGAGTTTCTCGATCAGAAAATTGATACCGTCATAACCGTTTGTGGAAACGCGGATGCCGCCTGTCCGATGTTTCCGGGGCAAATGAATCGCTACCATTGGGGATTTGATGATCCAGCCGATGCAAAAGGCAATGAGGAGGCGATTCTCAATGAGTTCCGGCGTATTCGGGATCAAATAAAACTGGTTTTCGAGGCTTATGCCGCAGGATTAAAGGCGCCAAAACTGCATGGGGAATAGCGGAGATATCCTCCCCGTAGCCGCGTGCGTGAGCATGTGGTGCTTGCTGTTTTCGTCAGGCCGGGTGACGACGCGCGTTTCTTAAGCTGCGGACGACATAGAAGCCGCCCCTTCATTTAAAAGACGCGCTCTACCCACCCTCTGAACTTGAAGAGTGCACCCATTGCCATTGGCAAAAGGAATAACTTTTCCCGTAACTTCCACGATGGGGTGGCGGATCGTTTCCGTCCCATAACGTCTATACGCGTCGGCGAAAAGTTCACACTCGATGATGCCACTCCTGTCACACAGGGAAATAAACTTCATCGGCATTCCATTCTCCTGCCTGTGAATGCGGTCTTCAATAATCATGCCCGCGATTGATACCGTTTCCCCATGATTATCCTTTAGACTGGCAATCGGGCAGTAGCTGTCCCAGTTCACTCCGGGAAACATGGCAAGCGGGTGGTCGCTGACCGTGAATCCCAATAATTCCCGCTCGCTTTTCAGGCGGTCAATTTTAGAAGGCTCCGCCAGGGGGATGTCAGGCATTTTTGGTTTCTCATTGCCCGCGAGAAGTAAGCCCTGTCCCGCCACCGCCGGCCATTGAGCCAGCTCCCGGAACTGCCAGAATTGCCCGGTGCGCGGTTGACCGAACCCGTCAAAGGCCCCGAGAAGAATCAGGGCATTCATTTCGTCATTATTGGGGTGTATTCGAAGATAGAAATCCCGCATGGACGCATAGGGTTTACCTTTCTCCCAGCGTTCCAGGGTCTGGGAGGTAAGGCCGTTGATTTGAAAAAGAGGAACCCGGATAGTTTTACCCTCCGTAAAAAAATGGTCTTTGGATTTGTTGATGTCTGGAGAAAGAAAACCAATACCAAGGCGTCGGCATTCGATGGAATAGACCAGTTTGGAATAGAACCCTTTCCCATGCGTAAGGACGGAGGCGAGGAACTCCGCAGGATGGTAGCGTTTGAGCCACGCCGCTTCGTACGCTTCCACGCCGTACACCGTGGAGTGTGCGCGGCAAAAAGCATATCCCTGGAATCCCGCGAGCAATGTCCATACCGCGGCAATCTCGGCCTTCGTTCTTCCTTTATCGCGGGCGCACGTAACAAACTCGCGACCCATCTCAATAATTTTGTGCTGTTGGCATTTAACAAGCGCCTTACGAAGGATGTCGCCCCGGCCAGCAGATAGACCCGCAAAGGCTTCACAGATTTGCAGAATATGTTCCTCATAGGCGATGATGCCGTAAGTGGAGCGCAGTACAGGCTCCAGGCTTGGATGCGCATACTCGACCGCTTCAAGTCCCTGTGCACGCAGCGCAAATGATTCCTTGCGCATATTATTTGCCGCACCCGGGCGGATCACACTCACAATCGCGATGAGATCGTCGATGTTGTTTACATTAACCATCCGTTCCAGGGTCATCATTGCCGGGCTCTCGATATGATGAACGCCCCGGGATTCTCCTCTGGCAATCATTTGCCAAACCTCCTTGTCCTCCCAGGGTTCGAGGACCTTCAAATCCACTTCCACGCCTTTATCGCGCAGGAGCCTTTTGCAATCCCGCATCACCGCAAGACCGCCCTGCGCGAGAATATCCATTTTGATAAGGCCGATGGCTTCGACTTGCTCCATATCGAAATGAGTCGTTGCATAGCCTTTGGCGCTTGTGAAAACCGGCGTCAAATGGATGACCGGCAACCGCGATAGAACAACTCCGCAGGGGTGCATTTTCGGGTGACGCGGAAACCCATCCAACTTTTCGGCAAGTCGCAAGGCCGTAGCATAAGGGTCTTCCGTAAAATCCAAATCCCGGCACTCCTGACTTTCCTCCGTCGCGAGTTTAATATCCGCCGCCGAGGTATGCGGAATTTTTTCCGTCATACGGCGGATTTGGTATTCGCTCACGCCCATGACTTTCGCGATGTCCGCAAAGGCGCTTCGGCCTTTGTAGGTCGAGAAACCGCCTACAATCGCCGCGTGCTCTCCGTATTTTTTGAAAATCAAATCCAGGACATCATCTTTGCGGTCATGGGGAAAATCGATATCCACATCCGGGAGTTTGTTTAAAGCCATTCTGTCCCGGTTCAAAAAGCGTTTGAAATACAATTGAAAACGAATCGGGCAAACATTCGAAATCCCGAGGCAATAGCATACCAGGCTATCGGCCGCACTTCCGCGCGTTATCCATTCGATACCGTCCCGTTTGCAATCTTCCAGAATATCCCAGACCAAAAGAAAATATTCCTCATAGCCCACTTCCGCGATGAGGGAGAGTTCCTCTTCGATTTGGGAGCGCACACGCGGCGGGACGTCTCCATTTTTACCATAGCGGCGGTGAATACCCTCCATTGCAAGTTTCCTCAAAAACGCCCGCGCCGAGGAGCCATCTTTGGGGTAGTAGCGGGGGAAGCGCAGTCCTCCCAATTCGAACTCAAAATTACATTCGTCCGCGATGGCAAGAGAGTCTTTCAGCGAATCCTGATTGAAATGGAAAAGCTGTTCGCTGTTTGGGAAATGAAAGGGACCGCTCCGTTTTTCAGGACTCCTTTCCTGCAAAAGCGTCAGCGTGCGGATAGATTGCAGAATATCAAACATCCGACTCTCACGCTTACCCGCGTAGCGGATTTCCGGCAGGAATCCCGAAGGCCGCAGAATCAGGCCTTCTGCTTTTTCGCACAGATCACCACGGGCTATCGTTTTTTGGGAGAGCAGAGCACACAGATTCACATACCCGGTTTGATTTTTGACATAGGCATTCATCCGCGTGCCCTCGATATTCAACTCCGCCGCGATAATCGGCTTAATTCCCGCCGCTTTTGAGGCACTAAAAAACTCCACGGCACCATGGAGATTCGGATCGGTCAACGCGATGGCCCTGCATCCCCGCGCCGCTGCCAGTTTGACCGCATCTTCAGGCTTCAGCAGAGAATCTAAAAAGGAAAATCCACTCTTAAAATTGAGCGGTGCCCATTCGATGGCTCGCCTTACGGTCACCACCTCACGGGGGCTTTCGCCCCATTCCTTTGCTTCTCCATATTTTTGTAAAAACAAATCATGTCCGCGCATGATGGATGCCCCGCCGTATTTGCTGCGCAGGTTGTCAATGACCGGGGAGAGCCGCCTGCGCTGCGCGGGATCTACGCCGCTGCCGGCTAAATCCAAACCCGCCTGAAAGATTCCGCTATAAATTCCGCTCAGTTTAACAGAAACAAGGCGCAGGGAGACACGGCGCTCCCATGCTTTTTTGAGAAGCCTCGCAAGCAGGCCATAGCATTCTGTCTCCAGATCGGTGGGTTCATGGAGAGACTCACTTCTTCTACAATCATCAAAATCATTGTAGCGAACGCGGACTTCGATGGTGCGAACGGTTTTTTTATCGGCACGTACCTTTGCAAAGAGCCTGTCCGCGATAGAGCGCAGTTTTGCCAAAATGAAATCTTCATCCGTGATATCCTGCTCAAAAGTTTCCTGCTCCCCGTAGGACTTTGCATCCGGTGCATCGGTGATCACCTGCCGCTCATCAATTCCCTGCGCAAATTCCCAAAGCTGCCGCGCTCCTTTCCCCGCGAATAGGGAGAGCTGCTCCGGGGGCACGTTCGCAATTTGTCCGATATGGGTAAGCCCAGCCTGGTTGAGAACTTTTGCCATTCCCGGCCCCACACCCGGCAACCACTTATTTTCGAGAGGGGAAAGAAAATCCCGTTCTCTACCCTGTTCGATCTCAAGAAAGCAGGAAGGCTTTTTCAGCTTCGAGGCAATTTGACTTATCAACTTATTGGAAGCGATACCCTCGGAAACGGAAATCTTCAGATTTTGGGCGATGGCTTTGCGGATGACTTCCGCAATTTCACGCGGAGAACGAGTCTTGTTCCCCGTTAAATCAAAATATCCTTCGTCGATGGATGAGATTTCGACGAGAGGCGTGAAGTCATAGGCATACGAAAACATGAAGCGGGAAAAGTGTTCATACTTTTCAAAATCGCCCGGCACCACAATGAGACGCGGACAAAGCTTACGAGCCTTCGCCATCGGCATGGGGGTGTAAACTCCGCATTTACGGGCTTCGTAGCTGGCACTGGCCACGATACCCCTTTTTTCTCCGCCCACTGCAATAGGGCGATTTCTGAGCTTGGGATCAGCCGCCTGCTCCACCGAAGCGAAGAAGGCATCCGCGTCAAGATGGACCACTCGCATGACGCTCCTATTTGATGGTCCGAATGAGCGCCCGCATTACTCCCTGAATCACCAGTTCCTGCGCGGGAATGAGGTCGGGATATTTGGGATTCTCGGCACGCAGAAACGGTTTACCGCGCTGCACCAGGTAGCGCTTCAAAGTGCACTCCCCATCTATCAGGGCCGCGACAATATCTTTGTTACGCGCTTCTTTGAACTCCATCACGACAACATCCTTGTCGAGAATGCCCGCGTTTATCATCGAATCCCCCCGGCATTCGAGAGCGAACATCCGTGCATTCTTTGGAATCGAAAGCGCATCCAGATCCACCGAAATGCAACGGTTCGAAATCTGCTCCTGGTCCGCTGGCAATCCCGCCGGGATCATTCCGAGTATCGGCACTTCCAGAAAATTAACGGGCTTTGCGCCGGTGAGCGTAATATTCCGCGAGCGGCCGGACTCTCGCTGAAGAGCCCCCTTCTTTTCCAAAAGACGCAAATGGCCGCTGACGGCGGAAGGCGAGGCGAACTTGAAGCGCTTCTGGATTTCTCGAAGCGTGGGCACGATGCCGCTCCGCGTCTGCTGGCGGATGAAATCCAGGATTTGCTGCTGTTTGCGCGTCAGGAGTAGCATAGTGTTCATTTGCACACTATTTGCGTTTTTGGTCGAAAGACAGGACTTTTTCGGAAAAAGCGTTTCCCCTCTGATGAGAAGCGCAAAAGCAGGCTAGAATTCCGGCTGCGCTGGTCGGCATCGTCATGGAAAAAGAGCTTCCGCAATGCTTCTAAAGGCGTTGATTTTGGGCCTGAATTTACGCTAGAATTCTCTCAGAATGACACACCCACCACTTATCCTATCTCCGGAGCAAAAAGCCTTTGCGGCAAAATGCAGATTGCAGCGAATCGCAGCCACGGCAACGACGATGGAGGAAGCCATGCAGCATACCCTTTCAGGGCAGGGCAGGACATTTAAGGATCTCTCGCCGGAAGAAAGAAGGAAAATCCGAATCGTGGAAGCCGTCTTCTCTCAGCGCAAAATTACAAAGGATTCCTCCCCGTAGCCGCGTGCGTGCGCACGTGGTGCTTTATCTGAAGCCGCGCATCGCGGAGGGACAAAACCAAACCCCTAACATAAACTGGAAAAATCACCCGCAAAGACTAACTCTTTACGTGGCTCGAAATGGGAAGTCCGATCAAAGATAATCCTCCAGAATAGCTGATTAAATCTCAAAAAAGTATGCGTCTCGTTCCTCAAATCACCAAATTCACTTGTGCGCTGGCCCGCCTTGAAGCGCATAGTGCTGACCACGGCTTGCCTTACACCCAAGTAACCCTCGAATTTTAAAGCGCTATAAACTTCCGACCAAGGAGGGAACCTTCAAACTGGTGGTTTCCGACCAAGAGGAAGGCGGCTACGTAGCGACACTCCTCTATTGGACGCTGACAAAATGACCGGTTGCTTAAAGTCCCAGGCGATACAGGCACAATGAATGTCGAGGGTGAGAAAAGGTTTGGAACTTCCGAGGAGGAGGTGCTTGAGGCGCTCGTCGGTTAGGCCAAGAGAGAGTTTGATGAGGTCGGGGAGTCATCCGCGCCGACGATGACATGAGAGTGATGGGTGATTGCAATATGTCGGAAATTATGGTTTACTTCCGACATATTGAAATGAATGCAGCCCTTCCAAATCCCGTTCGCGAGGCGTTCAAGAATACGAGCGTCCTGCGGAGTCGCGATCTGGAGTCGCTCGGGATATGGCGAGCGACACTAGGAAAGCTTGTGGAAAGCGGCGTCATCAGACGCATTGGGCGGGGTCTCTATGCGCTACCTGACGGCGAGATCGGGGAGCACCATACACTGGCCGAAGTCGGTAAACGCGTTCCCAGGGGAATTGTGTGCCTGATTTCTGCTCTGCGATTTCATGGGCTGACCACGCAGCAATCGCCAGACGTATGGCTGGCAATTGACGGCAAAGCCCGAGAACCCAAGCTGGATTCTGTTTCGATTCGGGTTGTGCGTTCCAGCGGAGAAGCCCTTCAAGCCGGTCGGGAGGAACACACAATCGAGGGAGTGAAAGTGAACATCTATTGTCCGGCGAAAACCGTGGCTGATTGCTTCAAATTTCGGAACAAAATCGGGCTGGATGTCGCGCTGGAGGCTCTGCGGG
>JBDSIH010000373.1:0-3466 GCA_039918055.1 Chthoniobacterales bacterium | reverse complement strand
CCTTGCGGGATAGGTCCTGAAGTCGTAGCGGGCGCCATCAAGTCCGGTCAAATGCCGGACGGAGTTGAACTTGTGCTGATAGGCAGCACGGAAGGGTTTCACCCCGGACATCCGGATAAGGCCTCCGCGCAGTCCGCGCTGGTGTCATTGGAGCAGGCCGCGAAACTGGCCGCAGACGGAGATATTCAGGCAGTCGTCACCGGGCCGATTTCAAAACATCCGATGCACGAGATTGGATTTAATTTCCCCGGTCAGACTGAGTTTTTTGCGGCACGGTCGGAAACAAAAAACTACGCCATGCTGCTAACGGGAGGGAAGCTTACCGTAGCGTTGGTGACGGCGCATCTGCCGCTGCACAAAGCAATCGCGAGCCTTTCCATTTCGGAAATCGTGCGCGTGGGGAACCTGCTCACGGAGTTTGTTTTGTTGCGAAAATCGACTGTCAGGATTGCCATTGCGGGATTAAATCCCCATGCCGGAGAGCAGGGCGATCTCGGCTCGGAAGAAAGTGAATTGATCGAACCGGCCGTGGAGAAATTGCGCGCGCATTGGCCGCAGAAGGCCGAATTTACCGGTCCACTTTCACCCGATACGGTATTTGTACGCGCGGCAAATGGAGAGTTTGATGCCGTGCTTTGCATGTATCACGACCAGGGGCTCATTCCTCTTAAACTTCATGCCTTCGATGAAGGGGTGAATGTAACGCTGGGTCTGCCCTATGTGCGCACAAGTCCTGACCATGGAACGGCATTTGAAATTGCCGGAAAGAAAATCGCGCGTCCGGCAAGCATGATAGCGGCGATTCGCCTTGCAGCGGAACTTATCACAGCGCGCTTTCCCAATAAATGATTGCAAAGTATTTCAAAGTTTTTGAAATCGGGCTGCAAAATTCCTTTGTGTATCGCTGGAATTTTCTGCTGCGTTCGCTTTTTGCAATCGTTCCGTTATTCGCCACGCTTTTTATCTGGAGAGCGGTTTTTCAAGAGCGCGGGGCCGATATTCAGGGATACGATTTTGGGCGCATGGTTTATTATTTCATACTGATCCTGCTCGCGGAGAATCTCGTGACGCCGACAGAGGATGAATGGCAGATTGCAGCTGATATTCGGGAGGGGCAGATCAATTCGTTTCTCACAAAGCCGGTGAACTACCTGTTCTACCGCTTTAGCTTATTCACGAGTAATCGCCTTCTGTATACCGGCGTTACCATCCTGCCGATTGTAGCCGTCTTCTGGTATTTTCGCGCGTATATCACACTGCCAAGCAATGGTGAAACATGGCTTATCGCCCTTGTATCGCTGTCAATGGCCTGCGCGATTCAATTTCTCATCGCGTATTCATTGGCAATGCTTGCGTTCTGGATCCTGGAAATTTCAACGATCGTTTTTATTCTCTATTCTTTTGAATATTTTCTAAGTGGCCGACTTTTCCCATTGGACATTATGCCGCACTGGTTTCAGGAGATATTGAAATGGCTGCCATTTACTTATGAGTTATATTTTCCCGTCGCCGTATTCATGCAGGAAATAAAGGGGCCTGCGCTCTGGCAGGGTTTGGCAATTCAGGCGGGTTGGAGTGTTGCGCTGTATTTTATAGCGACAGCAATGTGGCGGGCAGGCGTTCGTAAATACGAAGCGGTTGGCGGTTAACTCACGGAGAAGCTTATGTGGATTTTCTTTGCTCTGGCTGCGGCGATCATCTGGGGAATTAATTATGCGGCAAGCGGACGGGTGCTCAGCCGAGGGATGTCTCCCAGCACGTTGTTTTTTATCGACACGCTTTTTGCGTTGCTGCTGGTCAGCGGAACGTTGATTTTCCAGGGTAAAACCGGGCGAATTATCACGGAGGTGAAGATGCTCGGAGGGGATATATTCTGGTTGGTGACGGCGATGTGCTGTGCCACAGCGGCGGCGCTGCTTATTCTCATGGCCATCGAGGGAAAGAATGCCACGGTAGCTTCCCTGATTGAAGTTTCCTATCCGCTCTTCGTCGCCGTTTTTGCATGGCTCTTTTTTCGGGAGCTTCAATTAAGCTGGCAGACCGCAATAGGTGGTATGCTGATCCTTCTTGGCGTCTTTGTTGTCTGGCGCAGCAATCCTTAGGATACGATTTCGACAGGACAGTGGGGGAGTGCATTCAGGAATGCCTTGCCGTATGTCTTGGTCAGGACGCGATTATCGAGAATGACGACCATGCCCTTATCCTGGCGCGTACGGATCAGGCGTCCGACGCCCTGGCGAAGTTTCAGAATTGCTTCGGGAAGGGAGTAGGTTTGGAAGGGATCATTTCCCTGCGCTTCGATGTGTTCGAGTTTCGCTTCAATTAACGGATGGTCCGGCTGGGCGAAGGGAAGCCGTGTGATAATGACATTGGACAATGCTTCTCCGGGAACATCGACGCCACTCCAGAAGCTATCGGTGCCAAAGAGCACGCAGGGATCGCCATTCCGAAATTCCTCAAGCATACGTGTGCGGGATTTTCCAGTGCCCTGCACCAGCAGCGTCCATCCACGATCCTGATAAAACTCCTCCATCCGTGTTGCGATGGCGCTCATGGTGCGGTAGCTGGTGAACAGCACAAAGCTGCGAGCTTCGCTTTGCAGCGTGTAGTACGAAATCCATTTTTCCAGTGCTTCCTCGTAAGCGGCATCCCTCGGATCGGGCATCTTGCGTACGATATAGAGTTTCATCTGCTTCTCGTAATCAAACGGGCTGCCGATTTGCACTGCGGGAATGTGGTGCGCCCCGATTCGATGACGGAAATACGCAAGATCCGACTTGCCAACCGAAAGCGTGGCACTGGTGAGTATCGCAGAGGTACCCGGCCGGAATAAAAGATTATTCAGGCAGATGGAAAGATCCACGGGTGCCGCATTAATCGAGAGGTAAGCGCCGGTCTTTCCGGTTTTTCCCACCCAGTACACATGGGCATCGAGATTCTGGGAAAGGAAATCCGTTATTCCATCGCGTCCCTCGTTGAGTCGCGCTGTCATGTCGCGCAATTCCGCTTTGATCGTCTCGTCATCGGTTTTCTGAGTGGTCACGAGAAGCGTTTCTATGAGCTTGCTGAGATCACCGGTGAGATCACTGCCATCTGTAAGACCTGCTTCGCGTACACGATATTCCCGTCCTTTTTCAAAGTGGCAGGCATCCCCGACATTAGCGAAGAACTGATCCATGTGCTCAAGCGCGGCTATGGTGCCCTTGATGGAAAGATCCATGCCCAGCATACGGAAAAGGCCTTTTTTCGTCTTTGGATTATAAAGACGATAGAGAGCCTGGCGCAGGCCGTATTGGGAAACAGAGAGGCCGATATGCTGGGATGCGACGGATTCCAGCGTATGCGCTTCATCGAAAACGACAAAATCATTGGGAAACAAATAGCCTCTTTGCTGAGGTTCATCCGGATCCTCAACGCCAAGCAGCGTGAAAAAGAGAGGATGATTCAGAACGACAACATTGGCAGA
>JBDSIH010000372.1:0-3677 GCA_039918055.1 Chthoniobacterales bacterium | reverse complement strand
CACGAGGCGAATTCGCAAAAAACTAAGCTTTCAAATGTTTGGAAACAAGCTTGGTCATTTCGAACATCGATACAGTTTTTTTGCCGTTGAAAACTGCTTTCAGTTTGTCATCAGCATTGATGTTGCGGCGATTTTTCGCGTCCTGAAGTTTGTTCTTTTTGATGTAATCCCAAAGTTTCTTCGTCAATTCAGTGCGAGGAAGTGGCTTCGAACCGACAACGGCGGAAAGCGCTTCATCAGGCTGCACTGGCTTTAGAAAGCCGGCGTTGGGTTTACGAGCTGTTTTTTTCTTAGGAGCTTTAGGAGCTGCCTTTTTAACAACTTTTTTAGCGGGGGTTTTAACGGTCTTTTTAACAGGTTTTTTGGTGGCCATGAATTGTGAATATTGCACGGCTCCGCTGCTAGACGCAAGCCTAAGATCATTATTTCGCCGCTCTTTTTTCATATGCAATATTGTCCATTCCCGAGGGGAATTCGTTAAAAATTCGGATTTTCTGGCGAATCTCAAAGTGATTATATCTATCGAAATATCGCTCGGTTTTTGTGACACGATTCCGAATTTTCCGCTCCTGAGTTCTGCATTTTACGCCGTAATTCGCTTCATTCCCCCTGTAAATAAGACCGATAGCATCATCAAATCCCGATCCACCCCCTCCGCAAACATTCCACTTCCCGCTTCACAACCGCATCCTTTTCACAGACGGTTTACGCATTGTTACCTCTATGAAAATAACCCGTGGTTTGGTGGAAGGACAGGTCCTGCAACGTGTCGGAAAAAGGGGCGCGTCCGTGACGCTGCTTGGAGAATGCGGAGAAACCGCCCCTCTATTCGCGACACTTTTCAGCAAGAGGAAAGCCGTAAAAGGATGGAGTAAAAAAAGAATCGCCGCATCCGCGCGCGGAAAATTCAAAGCACATTTATCGGGAATTCCCTCTGGTGGACCCTACCAGATGAAGCTGGTTTGCGGAGATGAATCCGCTCAGATAAAAGCTTTTTACGTCGGAGATGTATGGTTAATGGCCGGTCAAAGCAACATGCAGGGCCTTGCAAATATGGCTGGAGCGGCCACGCCGCATCCTCTTGTCCGTGCATTCTCCATGCGTCGCGAATGGCGTCTCGCCACCGACCCCCTGCATGTCCTGGCAGAGTCTCCGGATGCCTGTAATAATAAACGCGAGAATGGGCAGTCCTGTCCTGTAATTGATGGTGAACGTATCCGCCGAAATGTCAAAAAAGGCACAGGCGTTGGGATATTTTTCGCACGGGAAATGCTGCGCCGGACTGGAGTGCCACAGGGATTAATCTGCGCGGCGCATGGTGGCACAGCAATGGTGCACTGGCATCCGGATCATACATTAAAAGCCGCCAACTCCCTGTATGTCTCTATGTTGGAATCCGTGCAGGCTACCGGGCAACCGATCTCGGGAATGCTCTGGTACCAAGGCGAAAGTGATGCCGATCCGCAGCACGCGCCGCTCTACACTGAACGAATGCAGAAGCTGGTAAGTGCCGTGAGAAAGGATTTACACCAGCCTCATCTGCCATGGCTCATGGTACAAATCGCGAGATCCATTAGCCCGGAATTACCCTCCAGCTGGAATTCCATTCAGGAGCAGCAGCGCTTATTGCCCCACAAAACTTCCAAACTGGAGGTTATTTCTGCCATCGACCTTCCGCTGGATGACCACATCCATATTGGCACGGAAGGCTTTCCACGCCTTGCCATACGCCTCGCCCGGATTGCGGCGCGAGAAGCTCATCGTGATTTAAAAGAAAAACGTCCGCCGCAGATTAAAAAAATCACCCTGCTTCCCAATCGTCCCTGCATGGAATGCGTAGTGGAGATAGAATTTGATTCCGTAGTTGGCGGACTGCGCTCCACTGGCGAACCTCATGGCTTTCAATGCGTGGATACCGAAGGCAGGCTGCTCTCTGCCGTCTATAAAACCACGCTTCATGGAAACCGCGTCCGCGTGTATTTGATTCCCGAAGCAAGACACACGGAGTGGAAAATCGGCTATGGCCTTGGATTAAACCCCATCTGCAATATTACCGATGCCCGCGACTGTTCCCTATCCGCATTCAGCCCGATGGAGATAAAAATTCCACAGGCGTTTTTTCCGTATGTCACCACCTGGAACGCTACCTCTCTCCTGCCTTTGCAGGCTTTGGAAAAAATCACCCTCGCGGATTTGAAACGCGCACAGTACTCGGTGAAAACATACGCCAACTCCGACTTTATAAACGAACATGCCAATTGGAACAATAAGCCGGGCGTTGCCTTTTTCAGCATGCGTATAAAGCTGCCTGAGGCAATGAAGCTGGATTTCCTCATGGGCTACGATGCCCCCTTTCGCCTGTGGTTGAATGGAAACCCGTTCTACATCGACATGGCGGGGAATAACCCCGGCTATCCCGATCGAGGCAAAAAACCGGCCGATCTAAAGGCAGGTGAACATGACATCCGCATCGCGATGGATACTAATGGAGGATTAGGCTGGGGGTTTTACCTGCGATTTAAACGTCGCGATGTTTCACTCAAGAAAATCCGTTCCGGACAATACGTAAAGCCGACATATTTGACTTAACGCTTTTTCCATTAGCACGTCGATTGCCGGAACTGAATTCCGCATTCCGCCCGGTCTTTTATATAAATCCCACGTAGAAGTTCACACCAACTCCGCGTATAAAAGACGATACCCGATGGGCCACTGGATCTACATTATCGAACTCGATGCCAACCCTGATGGATCAGACAAGGGAACGCCTGTACAGAGGTTCCCGTCGTCATGGATTCCACGACGGTAAAGTTTACCCCAGGCAATAGGCTACGGTTTAAAATCCCGCAGATAGCGTCTCTCAAACTCCGCCGACTGCACCCGCTTAGTCGCCGTCTCTCCGGTTCTTGTTATTACGCAATAACCGATCGAGTGATCAGACCATGTGGGCAGTCGTTCATATATCACCACCCTGCCATCGCTAAGCGGAGAAAAACCGTACGATGAGAAAATATCAATTAGCCGAGGCTCGGAATCCGCATTGGCAGGAGTAAAAAGCTCATTGCGTCCGCAGGAAAAATATAAAATCCGACCATCCTTCAGATAAGCCGGCAGTTGAGAAAGTCTGTCCGGCAGTTTGCCACTATGTTCCGATTCGTAGGCAAGAATGGCGGAGGCGAGTGCCTTCATATGCAGAAAACTTACTATTTGCTCGTCCCTCTGCGATGGACGCAGGCTCCAGGTAATGCCGAAGAATACAACTATTCCAAAAGCCGCTATATACCACCATCGACTTCGCTTCGGAGAGGCAGCTTCATTCATCACTATCTGATGAGTTATTCCCGATCGGGCAAACGATCAACCTCCTAATGAAATCCGCCCTCAAATTTCGGTTCTCCTACCAGCTTACAATCATACGTCCTTCTCGCAGCCGTTCCTTGCCAAAAAGCAGCACCCGGGATATATAACCCCTCACTATTTTACCTCCATTTACTTATGATTTCAGCTAATCAGACCATTCTTTTCCAGGGGGACTCCATCACCGATGCCTGCCGGAACTTTGATTGCACTGCGGCAAACGCAATAGAAGGACTCGGCTCAGGCTATTGCGGCTTCATTGCCGGTGCTCTTCTGGCATCAAGACCTGCCGACAACCTAAAATTTTTGAACCGTGGAAT
>JBDSIH010000371.1:0-7426 GCA_039918055.1 Chthoniobacterales bacterium | reverse complement strand
TGCCACGCCATGATGCGCTTGATCTCTGTAAGCGACGTACTCGGCAGCAGCACCGGCATAAAGAGCAGGCTGCCCTCGTTCAGCGGGGGCATGAATTCGCTTCCGATGCCACCGACAAGGCGCGCAGGCACACCAAGACGCTCAAGCGGCCCGGCCAGGAAGCGCGGCAACCCCAACGCCAGCATCAGGGTGATCGCCAATAATATTCCCGCCATGCCAAGCACCTTGCGACGATGATCCAGCGCCCACGAAAGCGCCGGTCCATACAGTCGCAACAACGGGCGCATCACTTTATTTTGCGACTCGGGATGGAATGGCCCACGCACCAGCAATGTGCAAAGCACCGGAATAACGGTCACCGCAAGCAGGGTTGATCCCAGCATCGCAAACGTTTTCGTAAACGCGAGCGGATGGAATAGTTTCCCCTCCTGCCCCGTCAACGCAAACACGGGAAGAAACGCGAGAATGATGATCGCCATGGCAAAAAAGATAGGACGCCCCACCTGTGTGGAAGCCTCAAGCGTGATCTGCCATGTTTCCGCCTTCGTAAGCGGCGAGCCTTTTTCCCGCTCCGCACGCTCGCAATGCCGGATAACGTTTTCCGTCATCACAATCGCCGCATCCACCAGCACACCAATGGCTATGGCGATGCCCGCGAGCGACATGATATTGGATGTGATCCCGAATTCCTTCATCAGCAGAAACGCAATGAGGATCGAAGCAGGCAGCGGAATCGTGACGATGAGAATGCTGCGGAAGTGCCACAGGAATAAAATGTGCGCAAGCGTAACGAGAAGAATCTCCTCAACAAGCGCATGCTTCAACGTGTCGATAGTGCGTTCGATCAGGCTGCTCCGGTCATAGAAGGACCGAATGCGCACGCCAGCGGGCAGACTGGGCGAAATCTGCGCGATCTTTTCCTTCACAGCGCGAATCACCTGCATGGCATTCCCGCCGGTGCGCATTACCACAATACCTCCGACAACTTCACGCCCTGCCACATCGAGCGCACCGCGTCGAAAATCTCCACCGATCTGAATCGTGGCGATGTCTTTAAGATAAACCGGCACCCCCTTCTGCGCGCGCACCGCAATCGCTTCCAGGTCGGAAATGGATTTCACCAGCCCAATACCGCGAACGACAAACTCCATGCCATTTTCCTCGATGACTTTGCCGCCGACGTTGAGGTTACTCTGCTTCAGCGCATTCATCACCTCCTGCAGTGTGACATTCACCGAGCGCATCTTCGCGGGCGAGACGTCGATCTGGTATTGCTGAATGTAGCCACCCAGGCTCGCCACTTCCGCCACGCCGGAAAGGGAGTTCAGCTGATAACGGATGAAATAATCCTGAAGCGTACGCAGCGCACCCAGATCGTATCCGCCATTTGGAGCCGCTGCTGGATCGACATCGAGATAATACTGGAATACCCAGCCAAGCCCCGTAGCGTCCGGCCCGAGTGTCGGCGTTACGCCCTCCGGAAGCTGCGTGCCGAGGTAATTCAACCGCTCCAGCACACGCGTCCGCGCAAAGTAATTATCCACCTCATCATTGAAGACAACCGTGAGCAGCGAAAACCCAAACATGGAAATCGCACGCACATCTTTCACCCCTGTAAGCCCGCGTAGATTCGTCGAGAGCGGATAGGTAATCTGATCCTCCACTTCCTGCGGACTCCGCCCCGCCCAGTCGGCAAAAACGATCACCTGATTTTCGCTCAAATCAGGAATCGCATCGACGGGAATATTTTTCAGCGCAAAAATTCCCCATGCGATAATGAGCAGGAAAATACTACCGACGAGAAACCGGTTCCGCATGCATTTTTCAATGATACGCGCAATCATGGTTTCTCCTCTGAAGTATCTGCACCCGTCGCGATCTGCGATTCCGCATCGAGCAGGAGATTACCGCTGATGACGACTTTCTCACCTACAGTAAGCCCGCTGAGAATTTCCAGATTCTTCTCCCCGCGACGTCCGACCTTCACATCGCGTCGCACATAACTTCCCCCGTCCTCGACAAAGACCACCTGCCGACGCCCCGTATCCAGCACCGCGCTGCGCGGCACCACGATGGCCTCGCCGAGATCGACCGTGACTGTCGCCTCGCCAAATGCGCGATGCGGGAGTTCGCGCCGCTCGCCCCATTGCGTTTTCACGAGCGGATTCGGCACTTCAATGCGGACATTCGTGCTGCGCGTGGCAGGATCAAAATTCGGGTCGATGAATGTCACCTTTCCCTCAAATGTTTTCCCCGGCGTGGCGGGTGTCGTCACGATTGCTTTCTCTCCGACGTGAATCCATGGCAGGTCGGATTCGTAAACCTGTGCGTGGAACCACATGGTCGAAAAATCGCCGAGCGAAAACATCAGGTCGCCCTTTTTGACGTATTGGCCGGGATAGACAGACCGCGTGATGACCGTTCCTGTCAGCGGCGAAAGAATATCCACCCCGTATTTGTCCTCGCTCTTTTGCGCCATTCTCGCCACCTGATCGGTGGTAAGGCCGTATTGGATTAACCGCTTCCCCGCATTCTCCGCGGCAGAACGGTTTCCACTTTTAAACGTCTCCTGATATTCGCGAACGACATAGAGCAGTTCCGGGCTGTAAATATCCGCCAGCGGTTGCCCCTGCTTCACTTCCTGGCCGACATGGTCCACATAGACCTGGTCGATACGTCCGTCGAAGAAGGCGGTGACTACGCGGTGCATGGTATCGTTATCCTCCACTTCCCCGGAGAGATGCATCTCGCGTTTCAGGGGTGCCTTGACCACCTCCGTGGTTGCCACGTTCAGGATTTGCGCCGTTCCCGGCTGGAGCGTGATCTTTCGCGGGTCGGCCGTGCGTGTGGCGTCGCCTTCGTAGACTGCCACCAGTGCCATGCCGCAGATCGTGCACGTTCCCGGCTTGTCCGCGGTAATCCACGGATGCATAGGGCTTTGGTAAAATTTGACTTTTCGTTCCGTCACTGCCGCATCGTGCGGAGCACGCGAGCAGGAGCCGAATAGCAGTGCGCTGAATAAAATAGGTATTAGTAGTCGTGTTTTCATCGTTTCCAAAAAGGTTCAAAGAACAGCCCGAAGAAATTCCGGGATTCGTCAATACGACTCCGCAAGGAGTCCCTGGAAACGGAAAATCAGATCAGGAATACCTGAATGCGCTGATAGGTAAGCCTGGCATTGGGAAGCAACTGGCCGCGGGCAAGTGGCCGATAATCGGCCGGTGCCCACGACACTATCTCCCCAATGCAAACCGTCGAAGCCGGCAGCATGCCGACTCCATCATTATTAGCGGGAAGCAGCACGGACGGACTCTGCTCAGATGGCGTCGTCTTCGCCGTCTGCATGCAACACACCGAGCCACTGCTCTCGCAACACGAACAAGCCTTCGAAATGGCAACCGCTCCTGAAAAGGAACCCGCTACAGGCATCATGCAGTTTACCGGCAGGATGCCCGCCATCCCAATCGCCAGCATCGCTGTCATTGTGGATAGCCATTTCATACGCACAGCATAAATGAAAAGCCGCACGAATGCAAATATCCGGTGATTAAACTATCGCCTACCGCCCTGAAAACTGGCAGCCTTACGCCCAAGCAAGGAACTATCTCTCCATGAAGCTTTTCGCCCTTTCTATAATTCTTTCCCTGATTCTTGTTGCACCCGGCTATGGGAAGGACGGCACATCTGTCTTTACCCTTTCGCACATTGCGGAAGCCCCCACCGGAGACACCAGGGAAATGTCTCTCAAATTCGGAAATTCCGTGGAAAAAGTCTTCGTCGACCAGACCGTCCTTCTGAATGACAAGGAAATCGCCAGCGCCACCTTAATCGAAGGCACGCCTGTCCGCATTCAGTCAAACTCACGAATGACGGACGCGAAAAACTCGAAAACATCACCAAATACTCCGTCGGTAAACGCCTCGCCATCATCCTGGACGGACAACTCGTTTCCGCACCGACCATCCGCACAGAGATTTCAGGAGGCATTCTCGAAATCGCCGGAAATCTCGATCAGGACACCGCTGAGAAACTCGTCATCGCCTTAAACAGGAATACCCCGTAGATAGTCGTTTTGGACAGTCTCCAAACGGAAGCTTGTGCGGAGGAAAAAGGCATGACATTTTCTCCGAAGCGGATTTTTTCATGTCCCCGTAGTTCAACGGATAGAATAGAGGTTTCCTAAACCTTAGATCCAAGTTCGATTCTTGGCGGGGACAATTCTTTTTGCGTTCTGCGGAAAGTTGCGGAATACTCCCCATTCACCCTTATACATACCGTGCAAAAAGCTTCACCTTTAGGTCTTAAAAAGTCGTTTGGATTCGGCGATCGCCTCGGCATCGCCACACCGGGGCATCTCGATGCGAACCGGAAATATGATTTCGCTCCCATTTTCGCCCAGCAGTCCATCCGCGAAATGACGCGCACAAACCGCACGGCTGTGGAAGTCATGCACGCCGCACAGGCAGCCCTCGAATATGAAAAATACGACGGCGTGTGGGGCGCGGATGCCGATCACCTAAAGACCCCGGAAGATGTGCAGGTCACGGCCGCAGCGGGTTTCACCTTTTTCACGATTGACCCCTCCTCGTATGTAAACAACGAAGCGGACACGATGGATGCGGCCAAGCTGCAAGCCCTCGCCGCCCAGCTTGAACGCGAAGAAATCTTCCGCCGCTCCGAATACCTCGGCAAAAAATTCGATCTCGGCGAGACCTCACTGGAATTTACGGAGGAAAGCCTCCTCCGCGCCGCCGTGAAATACGGACGCGCCATCGCGCACAGCGCAAACATGGCCGCCGAAATCAAAAGCCGCGATCCGCAGGCTGAAATCGAAATCTCTGTCGACGAAACCGAACACGCCACCACCCCGCTCGAGCATTTCTTCTTCGGCGCGGAACTCAAACGTCGCGGCGTCCAGGTCGTCAGCCTTGCTCCCCGCTTCGTCGGTGATTTTGAAAAAGGCATCGACTACCGCGGCGACCTCAATGAATTCGAGAAGCAGCTCAAAGTCCACGTCTCCATCGCAAAGCATTGCGGGCCTTACAAGATCAGCATTCACAGCGGCTCGGACAAGTTCAGCGCATACCCGATCATCGGGCGCGTCTGCGGCGATCTCCTGCACGTCAAAACTGCGGGAACCAGCTACCTCGAAGCCCTGCGCGCCGTCCTGCGCAGCGACAAGGAACTCTTCCGCGAGATTGTTGAGTTCTCGCACTCGCGCTTCACGAAGGATCGTGCGAGCTACCATATTTCCACGACTGACGACGAAGTGATCGACCTCGAAAGATCACCGATCCACGAAGCCGAGCGCCTCTATCTTAATGAACGCGCGGGACGCCAGCTTCTGCACGTCACGTTTGGTTCTGTGCTTACGATTGGTCGCCGTCCCGATGGCACGCTGTTCCATTCCGCCATTATGGAAACACTCGAAACGAATGCGGACCTGCATCGCGAGCTCGTTGCGGTCCATTTCGAGAAACATCTCAGCCTCCTGAACGCAGGTTAAAACCATGGCGGAATTTCTCGGCGAAGATTTCCTGCTCCATACACCGACAGGACGCAGGCTTTACCACGAAGTGGCAAAGCATCAGCCGATTTTTGACTACCATTGCCACCTGCCGCCGGATCAGATTGCATCGAACCACCAGTTTCGCAACCTAAGCGAAATCTGGCTCGGAGGCGACCATTACAAATGGCGTGTCATGCGCACGAATGGCGTCGAGGAGATGTTCTGCACCGGCGATGCGGCGGACTATGAGAAGTTCCTCGCCTTCGCACGCACTGTTCCGCACGCCGTTCGCAATCCCGTCTACCACTGGACGCATCTGGAACTTCGGAACTACTTCGGCATCACGAAGATTCTTAATGAATCTACCGCGAAGGAAATCTGGGATGCCGCGAACGAACAGCTCGCCACGCCGGAATTTACCACGCAGAGCCTCCTGCACCGCAGCAAGGTAACCGTGGTCTGCACCACGGATGATCCTGCGGACGATCTCATCCACCACCGGAAGATTCAGGAAGACGGCACGCTGAAGACACGCGTCTATCCGACCTTTCGCCCCGACAAGGCGCTGACTGTCAATACACCGGAAGCCTTTAATGCATGGGTGCAAAAACTCGAAGCCGTCTCCGGCATTGCCTGCACGAATTTTGAGAAATTTCTCGAAGCGCTGGATGCCCGCCACCTCACTTTCCACGAAATGGGCGGTCGCCTCTCCGATCACGGCCTTGAGCAGTGCTACGACCAGTTCTGCGACAAATCTACCGCCGCAAAAATCTTCGATGCCGCCCGTGCCGGAAAAGTCGCCTCGGTGGAAGATCACACGAAGTTTGCCGCGCACCTCATGCTGTTTTTCGGCGAACTGGATTATAGCCGCAACTGGACGAAGCAGCTCCACCTCGGTGCGATGCGGAATAACAATAGCCGCCTCATGCGCAAGCTCGGAGCGGATATCGGCTTCGACTCCATCGGCGATTTCCCGCAGGCCCGTTCGCTCGCCCGCTATCTCGACGCGCTGGATACGGCTGGCAAACTTCCAAAGACCATTCTCTATAATCTCAACCCCTCCGATAACTACGTCTTCGCCACGATGCTTGGCAATTTTCAGGACGGCAGCATCCCCGGCAAATTGCAGTTCGGCAGCGGCTGGTGGTTCCTCGATCAGAAAGAAGCCATGGAGTGGCAGATAAATACTCTTTCCAATCTCGGCTTGCTCAGCCGCTTCGTCGGCATGCTCACGGATTCGCGCAGCTTCCTTTCCTATCCTCGCCACGAATACTTCCGCAGACTGCTCTGCAATCTTATCGGACGCGATGTGGACAGCGGCGAAATCCCCAATGACTGGCCGCTGCTGGAAAACCTGATTAGCGGCATCTGCTACGAGAATGCCAAAGGCTACTTCGGGCTTGAAGCGGGAAAAGTGAAGTAGATTTCTTTAGCAGCGAAGAATTTTACTCAAACTCTCCGAGAGGTAATGCTGCGGATCCGCAACGAAATGTTTGGTTCGTAAAGCCACTATACCATCCGGACGTATCATTACCATTCCCTCACTACCGATGCCATAGAGCTTTTCGACTTCCGGGGAATTACAGACAATCTCCTCACCGAGTTGATATGCGGCGATGGGAATTACACAGCGTTGCGCGACTTCTACCCATGGTCCGGCTTTCACATCACTTCCCGCAATCAAAACCCATCCCTTGCCAAACAAGTCCAGCGAGGAGGTTTTTCCTGCCTTCGTTTCCATCCAGAAATGCGGGGCGCGGCAACCGGGGCGTGCATCGGGAACATAAGTGTTGTCAGTATCTTCCGGAGAAGGCGCGGGCGATTCCTCCGCAATGAATGCTCCTTCGGTATAGGAAAATCCCAAATCCAATCCCAGCCCAGAACCGGCACGGCGGCTGTTCGAGGCGATTTTCCGGA
>JBDSIH010000370.1:0-5905 GCA_039918055.1 Chthoniobacterales bacterium | reverse complement strand
ATCCGCCGTGGAAGAAGCGGGCCTTTTCCAACAGGTGACGACGCGCGATCTTATTGATTACGGCATGGAGCCGGAATTCATCGGGCGACTTCCCGTCCGTGTGATCTGCGAACCGCTTATAGCAGATGATCTTTTTGAAATCATGAAACGCTCCGAGGGCAGCATCCTTCGCCAGTATGAGCGCGCGTTCCAGGCTTATGGCATGGAAGTGGATTTTGAGGATGCCGCGCTTCGGCGCATTGCGGAACTGGCTTCCAAAGAAAATACCGGAGCCCGGGCATTACTGACGATTTGCGAGCGCCTGTTCCGTGTTTTCAAATACGAGCTACCCGGTTCAGGGGTCACGAGCCTCCATGTGACTGAGCGTCTTTTGGACGAACCCCAGGCCGTGCTGGCGGAACTCCTGAAAACCGGCCACGCCGAAAGAGGGAAGGCTCTGGCCGTCTCTGTAGGGCGGTTTGCCCAGCGATTTACGGAGAAATATGGCGTCACGATTGCTTTTGAGGATGCCGCCGTGAGTGCTCTGGTGGAGAAGGCAATGGCCGAGGATACGAATATCCACGAATTATGTGAGCGGTTATTCAAGGACTACCAGTTCGGGCTTCAGCTGATCCAAAAAAATCATGGGAAAGATTCTTTTGTGATTGGCGCGGATGCGGTAGAAAACCCGGATGGAGTTCTCAGCCGCTGGGTAGTGGCATCCTACCAGGAAGGTGTGAATTCCGGGCCAGACACTAACGTATGAGATATCTGAAAGCTTCTTTGATTATCGCGATCGTCTCCACGATCATTGTGGCCGGGCTGTATATAGCCGGGTTTACGACGCTGCCGGACCGCAGGCTGATCGAATTTTACCATCTGCCACTGACAAATGCACCGCTGGTTCCCTATGTGCTCCAGTTTGCCCTGATTTACATTTTCGCATGGCTGATCGCCTGGACGACGGTGGATATCATCCGTCCGATCAATAAAGCGATCGTCGCATTCGCGAGTGTCATCCTGTTATTGACAGGGTCCTACGTGCTTTCGCTCTACGGCTATATTTTCACGCCGTTCCATTACTGCGCTGCCGTGCTGTGCAGTTTCTTTATTGGCCTGGGTTACGGACGCAGTGATTCCGGCATCCGTAAAAAGATTCTCCAGCGTCTTTTTGGAAATCGTCTTTCCACAAAGCAATTCAACCGTCTGGTCGATTCCGATATTCCTTTTGCCTTTGCCGGCGCGATGCAGGAAGCATCCGTTCTCGTCTGCGAAATCCGCAATCACGAGGAGCTTATGGCTTCGCTGAACGTCGAGGACTATGTCGCGATGACGAATCTCTACCTCCGCACGGCGACGGATTATCTCGTGGATGTAGGCGGCTTTCTTGATGAATGCGATGGCGAAAGCCTGCGCGTTGTTTTTGGCGCGCCGCTGCCCGATGAGAAGCACGCACAGCTTGCATGCCGCACCGCGCTCGAGCTCGTGCAGCGTCTGGATAATGTGAATAAGGAATGCGATGCCAAGTGGCACAAGCGTTTCGATTTCCGCATTGGTGTCAATTCCGGCTATATGATTGCCGCAGCTTATGGCGGAACGCGCCTTGGCAGCTTCAGCGTGGCGGGTGATTCAGTGGAATTTGCACGGCGTCTTTGCGATGCCTCCGCGTATTTCGGAGCCCGCATCCTTATCGCTTCCGATACCTACAATCTTGCCTCGTCGACTTTCGAGGCGCGTCCGATTGAGCTTATCAAGCGCACGGGAGATGGACGCCGTATAGAGATTTACGAAATCCTCGCGCCAAAGAACGGCCTCTCCTCCGCGCAGGCCAAGAGCCGCGACCATTTCTGGAAAGGTGTTATTTATTTCCGCGAAAAAAGCTGGGACAAGGCGGTTGAGGAATTCAGCAGCGCGCGCATCCAGGGGCTGCCCGATGCGGTGCTTGATTACTACGTCCAGCGTGTCGAACGCTGGCGCAGTGGAAGAATGGACGCGCGCCGGGAGCAGAGCATTTTGCTTAACCCTGTCGCTTAAATTCTGACTTCTCTTGAATAAGGTAGATTATCCCGCGCCGTTTCAGGAACTGGTGCGACAGCTGAAAAAACTTCCCGGCATCGGCCCCCGCAGCGCCGAACGCATCGCCCTGTGGATGATCCAGTCCGTCCACGCGAAACCCGATGAACTTGCCGAGGCCGTTCTCGATGCAAAAAAGCGGATGCACAAGTGCCCGCTTTGCGGATTTTTTTCTGAAGCCGAGCTTTGCCAGATTTGTCGGAATGAAGACCGCGCACATCATGAAATTTGCGTGGTCGAGCAGGCGACGGATGTCATTCCTATCGAGCGCACCGGCATGATCCGCGGACGGTATCACGCTTTGGGCGGACGCCTTGCGCCGCTGGATAATGTCGGGCCGGAAGACCTGCGAATTGCGGAATTGATGGATCGCATCAAAACGGAAAATCCCACGGAAATCATTCTCGCGCTCGGTTCCGATGTCGAAAGTGAGGCAACGGCGAGTTACCTGGCGGGGATGCTGAAGACGGCCGGCCTCCCGGTCACGCGTATCGCACAGGGCATTCCGGCAGGCGTCGGCCTCGAACACAGTGACGAACTTACTCTGTCCCGAGCCCTTTCTGGACGTATTCGTCTTTCCGGGAACTAAAAAAGTTGAACCCGGCGATCTGACAATTTAGTTTTAATGCCATGGCAGCTCCGAAGATAGACCCATCGCTTCATCAGGCGAAAAAACCCGAATGGATTAAAGTTCGGCTACCTTCGAATCCCGTTTTCTTTTCCACGAAGGCGCTTATCACCGATCTGAACCTGCACACCGTTTGCGAAAGCGCGCAGTGCCCGAATCGCTGGGAGTGCTGGAGCCAGGGCACGGCGACCTTCATGATCGCGGGTGATCGCTGCACGCGCGCCTGCGGATTCTGCGCGGTTTCCACCGCCAAGCCTTTTGATCTCGAAGTCGATGAACCACAACGCGTGGCCGAAGCCATCAGCCGCCTGAAGCTGAAGCACGTCGTCATTACTGCTGTGGCGCGGGACGACCTTGCCGATGGCGGAGCGGACCATTTTGCAAAAACGATCGAAGCGATTCGCGCAGCGAATTCAAAAACGATCATCGAAGTCCTCACACCGGATTTCAATGGCAAGGACTGGGCGCTGCAGCTCGTGCTCGATGCCAAGCCGCATATTTTCAATCACAACCTCGAAACCGTGGAGCGTCTCACGCCGGTAGTGCGTTCGCGCGCGAAGTACCGCCTCTCGCTGGAGTTTTTAAAGCAGGCGAAAAAGCTCATGCCGGAAACCGTGACCAAGAGCGGCATCATGCTCGGGCTTGGGGAAATGGAGAATGAAGTTTTTCAGGCGATGGATGATCTTCGCGAAGCCGATGTGCAGGTGCTTACCATGGGGCAGTATCTGCGCCCGACCCCGCAGCATCTTCCCGTCGTGGAATACATCAACCCGGAAACGTTCGAGCTCTATGGAGAGATCGCCCGCAAGAAGGGTTTCGAACACGTCGCAAGCGGCCCGCTTGTCCGTAGCTCGTACCACGCCGCAGATTTCAATCCGTTTCCCGATTCGCAGTAGGAACCCTCTTTTGGAGGGACGACCTCCGTGTCGTCCATTCCGAGGTGCTACAGCTGCGGGGGACAGTCACGTCTGCCCGGAATGGACGAGACGGAGCTCGTCCCTCCATCTGAGCCATAACTTAATAATCACGTTGCCGGAGATCCGTGAAGGATTCGCCCAGCATTTCAAAAAGATCACTGGCTGCCAGGGATTCCGCCGATTGGCTGCCGTAGTTAACCGCGCATTCCGCAGCGTGCCCGCAAACCCACGCGCCGATGACGGCGGCGTGTCGCGTCGAATAACCCTGTGCGAGCAATGCGCCGCAGACTCCAGTCAGCACATCGCCCATTCCGCCCGTGGCCATGCCGGGATGTCCGGTCGTATTAAAAACGACGGGTGAGTTTTTTTCCGCGATTATGGTACGCGCTCCTTTGAGGAGAAGAGTGACGGGATATTTTCCCACAAAATCTCCGGCCCATTCGCGGCGCGATTTTTCTGCGCGGGGAGCGAGGCGTTCCATTTCGCCGGGGTGGGGCGTCAGTAGTCGCGGCCCTGCGCAGCGTCCCAGCAAGGAAATATCTTTCGAGAGAATGGTCAGCGCATCGGCATCCACAACGACGGGAAGGGGAGCATTGCGAATCAGTGAAAGAATATCTCCCGAATGCGCGAAACCAAGTCCGGGACCAATCGCGAGCGCATCCAGATGTTCATCGAAAACTTCGCGATAGGAAGCTACGGGCTTTACCATGACTTCGGGATGACACGCGCCCGCAAGCAGCGCGTAATCCTCTTCCAGCACATAAAGCGTCGCCAATCCCGCCCCGCCCCGCACTGCCGCCATGGAGCAAAGCCGCGCTGCGCCGTAAAAGCCCCGTGAGCCTGCGATGATACCCACGCGCCCACTCATACCCTTGTGGGTATCGAAGGGGCGCCGCACGAGCCAGTCTGCGAGCCAGGAGGGGGTTGCCACTTCGGAGTCATCTCCGCCTTCGCCTGTTAAATCAGGAAGAGGGATAACGGCGAGCCGTCCCACATTATTAATGGCAGCATCCGCAACCAGACAGGTTTTTGCAAAAGCGATGGTTGCGGTGATATCTGCTTCGACCGCAGGCTGCGCGGGAATTCCCGTTTCGCTGTCCAGTCCCGTCGGAAGATCAACCGCTACGGTAAATGCGCCGGAATGTTTGCGAAGATTATTGAGCTCGATTACGGCCGAAGCAATGGGTTCACGAAGCGCTCCTTTTGCGCCAATGCCGAGAATGCCATCAAGAATGACCGAGGGCTGATCATCCGCATCCGCAAAGCGGACTTCGTCGAGAATATCGAGTTTCTGCGCCGTCAGCGCGGCCAGCTCCTCTTTTGGATAAACAAGGCGCACGGCGATTTCCCATCCTTCATCGCGAAGCCATCGGCATGCGACAAGCGCATCGCCCGCATTGTGTCCTTTGCCGCAATACGCGATGCAAAGCCCGGGGTGGGGATGAAACTGCATGACGAGCATGGCCATCTGCTGGCCGGCGGATTCCATGAGTGCATTCGCGGAGATCCCACGCTCGAAAGCGCGTTCTTCAGCCGCCCGCATTTGTTCGCAATTCAGGATCATAATTTTCTACGCGGCGCACCGGCCGGAATTTCCTTACTGAAAGAATTCTTTGATGCGGTCGTAAAAGCTCTTATGCAGCGGCGAATTGTGGTCGCCGCAAAGCTCGGCAAATTCTTCGAGTTTTTTGCGCTGTTCCGAATTGAGGCTGACCGGGACTTCCACCTGGACGGTGGTAAGCAGATCGCCGTGGCTGGAACTGTGCAGCGCAGGCATTCCCTTGCCGCGCATCTTGAAGACCGATCCACTCTGGGTTCCCGCAGGAACTTTCAGCGCCGCTGTTCCCTTGAGGGTAGGGACCTGAATTTCGCCGCCTAGAACCGCGACCCAGAAGGGCAGAGGCACTTCGCAATAAAGATTCATTCCCTCGCGCTGAAAAATAGCATGCTCGCGGATATGGATGACGACGTAGAGGTCGCCGGAGCTTCCGCCCCGGATTCCCGCCTCACCATTTCCGGTGGAGCGCAGGCGCGATTCATCATCGATGCCTGCAGGAATTTTCAACTCGATGCGTGATTTTTTCTCCGCGCGTCCTTCGCCGTGACAGGACTTGCAGGGTTTCTCGATGACCTGGCCGGTGCCCTGACAGTTCGGGCACGTCTGTGCGATCTGGAAAAATCCGCGTGATGCGATGACCTGTCCGCGACCGTGACAAACGGGGCACGTAATTTTCTTGGAACCCTTCTGCGCACCGCCGCCACCGCAGTCATCGCACTTGTCGAGTTTCTGGATTTCGATTTCCTTGTC
>JBDSIH010000369.1:0-12399 GCA_039918055.1 Chthoniobacterales bacterium | reverse complement strand
CCTGCTTTCTGCGTCGTTAGGCGAAATCCATAGCCAAAGGTAAGGGTAATAAGAACAACGGTCAGCGAGAAATCATAATGCGGCCGCATGGCCATGCGACCCACTTCCATCTGAAGCCGTTTGATGGTGGCAACGGCAATGCCATTCATCATGACGATGAGGAAGGTCAGCCCGCCAACCCCGGTGAAGCGGGCAATCTGGATCATGGCGATATTGGCATGAAGGGCGACACCCAATGGATTCCAGCCAAAGCCGGTGAAAAGCGTTCCGCGCAGCCATTCCAGTGATACCCATGCGGCAGCGGCCAGGGCGCATATCCGCAGATTATTTAACGAGCTAAGCCAGATGGATTTTTCCTGCCCCGGCTTCTCCTGAGGTGTGGCGCAGTAAGCGATGAAGAGTACCCAGGAAGCGGGAAAAAGTCCGAGATAAAAAGGAAGCGCGACCCAGCCCACAAACGAGACCGTGGTGATCCAGAAAAACAGCGTCGCATAAAAAACAATGCCGGTGACATACCCGAGCAGAAACAGACGAAGGGCTGGGCGTTTTTTATCACGCGGTGAAAACCACACGGCGGAAATTAGCGGAGTCAGCGCAATCCAGGAAAGCCAGCTTTGTTCCAGAGGCGGAAAGCAAAATGCCAGCAGCAATCCGCTTAGAATGGCGCAGAGCCATGGCCAGAGATGTTTCATTGCCCCCATATCAGACCGAGAGCCAAAAGAAATTGCAGGGGACTGTCAATTGGATGTGGTTTGAAGTTCAAGATCGAGCGACACCTCGCAGGGCGAGTCGAGCGGACATTTAGGCGACGAGGTTAAGAGGATTTCCGCACTGGCCCGGTTTCCGTCGAGATTTTTCCACGACTGAATCCGACCGGAGTATTTTTCATCCGCGCCATGAATGGTGACCATCGCAGAATATTTCTTATCTTTGAGAAAATGCGTATGCGAAAAAACAGCCGTCACGACAGGGGGATCCATACGGGATAAAAAAGCATCGCGTGTAGAGGGATGCACGCGGCTGTAATTCCACCACGTGGCACCACCGCCTGCAATTCCGGCGGCGATGAGAATCAGGACCAATACCGAACCGCTGGAGAATTTTTGCACAGAGAAAATCCGTAACGAACTTACCGTTTTGGAGATGGGGTTGCCGCGGGAGGCGGTGTGGAGACTGGAATAGGGGTCGCCTTGGGCTGGGAGGGGCCGCGTGCGGCGTCTTCTTCCGAAGTATCGAATTCCCCGGCCATTACCTTTTTGAACTTATCCATACGGGCTTTTTTCGGATCCGTTTTTTTGCCGATAATACGGAATTCCGCCCGCATGGATTCGATTTCCGAGGCAGAGAGGCCTGAAGGAATACTGATAATGCCATCGTGAATGGGCCTGTCGGCAACCAGATCAATGACCTGCCGGCCATTTACCATGACGGCCACGGTTTTGCCCGGGTGCATAATGGTGAATGTTTCCAGAAGAGCGGTTCCATGGCCATCCAGCTTGAAGGATGCTCCCATGGTGCCGGAATTGTTTTTTGCGGAATAAGGGTAAAACGCGATAATTTCTCTTTCGCTGATAAGCGGGATGACCTCAATCATTCCCTCGTGAGGGGGATTCATGAACATCATGGGCTGTACGGATTTTTCCATATCTCCCTTACTTCCTTCGGAATGAAAACGAATGGTGAGAGGCGGATTTTTCTTCGCTCCGGCGACACAGAACAGGGCAATGCAGGCCATAAAAAGAGGAATGCGCTTCATTGGGCGCATCATAAGTTCATCGATTGGGATTTGCAACTGAAGGCGTATTTGTCTAACAGAACGCAGATGAAAAATTTTGCTGCCCCTTTTGCCTTTCTGCTGTTGTCCCTCAGTTTTCTGCAGGCTCAGCCGGCGGCAGCCGTACCGTCGCCGGAAAATAAGGGCCCGTATGCCGAGAAACCCAACTCCCTTACGACAGAGGAAGTAATCGCGCCACGAACGGTATCCGCGGAGGATAGCATTCCCGGACAGATTAAATCTTTTTTTAAAGACATGTTTAAATCCGTAAAGCTAGGGGGCATTAAGGGAAGCTACGTGGATACGACGCTCAAGGTGGATCCATCGGAAGTGGACCTGAAGGACAAGCGGGAAGTGACCGTGACCCTGTCTGTCATCAACAAGACAAATAATCTTGTTCGGCTGGAGTTTCCATCCACGGAACGCATTGAAATTCTTTTGCGCGACCAGGCCGGGAATGTCATCGAACGCTGGTCGGAGGACCGGGCCTTTGAGCAAACCGCAGGTGTCGTAGTCATCAATCCCAAAGAGCGCATTCAATATGCGGAGCGTATTTCCACACGCGAAATGAAACCCGGCGGGAAATACATCATAGAAGCGTCGATTTTTAACCATCCTGAACATAGCCAAAAGACGCAAATAAAGACCAAATGACGATTAATTGGGGTGGTTTTTCTGCGGAAAGATTTCCTCAATTAACGATTTACGCTTGACGATTGCGTCAAAAACGCAATTTTGCAGGCCGAACATTACAAGAATTTCCTTGTTGCCAAAAACGACGAGGCTGTCTATCGCTACCAAACCAAACCACCTATAACTATTAGTCATGTCTGAGAAATCCATCGAAGAAAAGGTCCGAGATATCATTGTCGAGCAGCTCGGCGTTAACCCTGAACAAGTCACCTCAACCGCGTCTTTCATTGAAGATCTGGGAGCGGACTCCTTGGATACCGTTGAACTCGTAATGGCCTTTGAAGAGGAATTTTCCGTTGAAGTGCCAGACGAAGACGCTGAAAAACTTCAGACCGTCGGCGATGTAACCAAATACATCGAAGAGCGCGCTCAGAAGTAGTATTTCGCTATTCAAAAATTTTATGACCTGAAACCGGTATTAAAGCCGGTTTCGGGTCATTTTTTTTGAGATCACGCCGTTCCCTGAAAAGGGGAGCGCTTGCTATCGCTTCTTTTCGATGCGGGCGTAGGCGTTGTGATTGTGGATGGACTCGAAGTTTTCGGCCTCCACGCAATACCAGGTGATATTCGCATCCTTATCGGATCGGATAGCAATATTGCGCACCAGATCTTCCACGAATACGGGATTATCGTAGGCGCGCTCGGTAACGGCCTTTTCGTCCGGGCGCTTGAGCAGGCTGTAGAGTTCGCAACTGGCCGAGTCTTCCACGAGACGGATCATATCCTCGATCCAGATGGGCTTTTTAAAGCGCACGGAGTAGCTGACCTGTCCCCGTTGATTATGGGCACCTGAGTCGCTAATTGCCTTGGAGCACGGGCACAGCGTCGTCACGGGCACGATAACGGTGATTACGAAGTCCATGGCCTCCCCCGTCAGGCTCGCGCTAAAGCGTACGTTGTAATCAATCAGCCCCGCAGCTCCGGTGACGGGTGCTTTCTTTTCGAGAAAGAATGGAAATTCAAAATCCACGTGAGCATTTTCCGAATGCAGGCGTGCGCGCAGCTGGAGGAGGATATCTTTGATATTGTCCACATGGAGAACAGGGCCATGGGAGTTGAGCACTTCGATGAAGCGGCTCATGTGCGTGCCTTTGTATTGGTGCGGCAAATCTACGGTCAGTTGCACGGTCGTAACGGTGCTTTGGGTGTGGGCGTGATTTTTATCCCGCACCTGAATCGGATAGCGTAGATTCTTAACACCGACGCGGTCGATCGCGAGCTGACGGTTGTCCGCCTCATTCTGCGTATCTTTTAAAATTCCGGAATTATCCTCTTTTTTGCTCATCCGCGCTGGAATCTACATGGAATAGTCGGTGAAAACCAATGGGAAATAATATTTTCCCCTGCAAGTGCAGAAGGTGCAAAATCAGTTGCCGGAAGTGGATATGCCGACATAAGCTCAAAAATCTTTTTATTTATCTGTGAAAACCAACCTTTTTGATCTGAGTGGAGAAGTGGCGGTCGTTATTGGCGCCACGGGAGTTCTGGGTGGAGCCCTTGCCGATGCTCTTGCGAGCGCGGGTGCTGTAGTGGCTGTCTGCGGCAGAAATGCGGAGCGCGGAAATGCCCGGGTGGAAGCCATCCGCAAAAATGGCGATGCCGCCGAATTTGTCGAAGTGGATACCTCTTCGCGGGAAAGCCTTCAGAAAGCACACGCCGTCATCCAGGAAAAGTTTGGACAGCCGAGCATTCTGGTAAATGCCGCGGGTGGAAATGATCCTCGCGTAACCGTCACGCCGGAGAATTCCTTTGAATCCATTTCCATCGAAGCCTGGCAGGCGAATTTTGATTTGAATCTCGTAGGCGGCGTTCTTCTGCCCTGTCAGGAATTTGGCCCTTCCATGTGTAAACGCGGAAACGGCAGCATCATCAATATCGCCAGCGTCTCGGCGCACCTGCCGCTTTCACGGGTTGTGGCCTACTCCGCAGCCAAGGCGGCGGTTCTCAATCTAAGCCTCTTTCTATCCCGCGAATGGGCACCACACGGCGTACGCGTAAACACGATTACGCCCGGCTTTTTCCCGGCGGAGCAGAATCGCAAACTTCTCTACAACGAAGACGGCACCCCAACCCCTCGCGCCAAATCTATTCTCGGTCATACCCCTATGGGACGCTTCGGTGAAGGCCAGGAATTGGGTGGAACGGCCGTATTCCTTGCCAGCCAGCAGGCCAGCGGATTTGTGACCGGAACGGATATTCGTGTCGATGGGGGCTTTCTATCCCAAACGATTTAGGTAAATTAAAGTATGAACGTTGTGCACCAGATTGCGGCTCAGGGATCCTCTTTGACGAGTGAAGATGTAGAGCGAATTGTAGCCGAAGCCTGTGCTGGCTCGGACTTTCACGGAAAACGGGTTCTTGTGATTGTTCCTGATTCCACGCGCACGGCTCCTATCGGACCTGTTTTCAAGGCATTGTATAAAATCATCGGCGGCGAGACGGCGGCATTTAATGTGATGATCGCACTCGGCACGCATCAGCCGATGCCGGACGGTGCAATCTGCAAACGGCTTGAGATCACGGCGGCTGAGCGCACTTCGACCTACGGGCGAGTCCAGTTTTTCAATCACGAATGGGATAATCCCAATACGCTGAAAAATATCGGAACGATTCCCGCCAGCGAGATTGAAGAATTATCCGGCGGTTTGTTCTCCATGGATGTGGAGGTCAAAATCAACAAGCACCTTTACGAGTACGACCGTATCATCATTATTGGTCCCGTATTTCCGCACGAAGTAGTGGGATGCTCGGGCGGCAATAAATATCTGTTCCCCGGCGTGAGCGGCCCGGAGGTTCTGAATTTCTTCCATTGGCTTGGCGCGGTGGTCACGAATCCGATGATCATCGGAAATAAAATGACGCCGGTGCGCAAGGTCGTGGATCGTGCGG
Organism: Chthoniobacterales bacterium; assembly: GCA_039918055.1. GTDB lineage: Bacteria > Verrucomicrobiota > Verrucomicrobiia > Chthoniobacterales > JBDTJR01 > JBDTJR01. The sequence goes on along the minus strand of JBDSIH010000369.1, from coordinate 7,043 downwards.
CGAAGATGGTGCCGATTGAAAAACTCTGCTTCTGCCTCGTGGTGGATGGGAAAAATTTCGCGGGAATGTTCGCGGGTACTCCTGAAGCGTCGTGGGATATGGCAAGTGATCTTTCTCAAAAACTTCACATCGCTTACAAAGATCGCCCTTATCATACCGTTCTTTCCCGTGCGCCGGAAATGTATGACGAACTGTGGGTGGGCGGGAAATGCATGTATAAACTTGAGCCCGTCGTCGCTGATGGAGGAGAGCTGATTATCTATGCGCCGCATATCCACGAAATCTCGCTCACGCACGGGCGCCTGATTCGCGAAATCGGCTATCACTGCCGCGATTATTTTCTCAAGCAGTGGGATAAATTCAGCCATTACCCATGGGGAACTATTGCGCACTCCACGCATGTGCGCGGAATCGGCACGTATGAAAACGGCGTTGAGAAATGCCGCGTCAAAGTCACGCTTGCCACAGGAATTCCTGAGGAGATCTGTAAGGAAATCAATCTCGGCTATCGTGATCCGGCTTCTATTCGGATTGAAGATTACGAAGGTCGTGAGGAGGAAGGTATCCTCTATGTTCCAAAAGCGGGAGAGATGCTTTACCACCTCAAGGAGAGACCCGCATGGGCCGCAGCGAGTTAGTCCTCGCTATCGATATCGGGACCTCCTCGTCGCGTACTGCGCTTTTTGACAGTCGCGGTCGACGGATTTCGAATTCGCTTTCGCAGCGCTCCTATCCGCTTCACACGGATCGGGATGGCAAGGCGGAACTCGATCCTCATGATCTGCTGAATGCCATTAAGCTTTGTATTTCGAAAACACTTTCCGGAACGTCTGCGGTGCAGGCGGTTGGTGTATCCTGTTTCTGGCACAGCGTGCTGGGCGTGAATGCCCAAGGCGAAGCAATAACACCGATCTATACCTGGGCGGATTCCCGTTGCCGGGAAGATGCGGCGGTGATGCGAAAAGAATTTTCGGAAAAAGACATTCATGCGGAAACGGGTTGCATGTTGCGCGCGTCCTTCATGGCGATGAAGCTTCGCTGGCTGTATCGTACGCGCAAGGCGCTCTTTACCAAAGTTCACCGTTGGGTTTCTCCCGGCGAATGGATTCAATGCCAACTTATCGGTTCAACTTCCTGCGCAATCGGCATGGCGACCGGTACCGGACTTTTTAATCCCACGACGCTGACATGGTCGCCCCGCATGCTGAAAGCCTGCCGGATTTCCGCGAAGCAACTTTCGGAGATCGATGACAAGCCTGTCCAGGTGACGAAATTACTTTCTCCAAAATGGAAAGCCCTCATCGGCGCATTCTGGTATCCGGCAATCGGCGATGGCGCGGCAAGCAATCTTGGATCGGGCGCAACGGAGTCGGGACTCGCGGCAATCAATATCGGCACAAGCGCTGCATTACGCATTATGCGTGAGGGGAAAAAGGCGAGTGCGCCATTCGGGTTATTCTGCTATCGCGTCGATGCTCGGCGGTATCTTGTCGGCGGTGCGGTAAGTAATGCGGGTAATCTCCATGCATGGTGCCTGCGCGAATTAAAAATCGTGCCGGATTCCGCAGCGCTTGAAAAAATTCTGGCCGAACGCAGCACACCCGAACACGGGCTTACCGTATTGCCTTTCTGGACCGCTGAGCGCGCGCCGACGTGGGAGGAAGATGCGAAGGGCGTCATTTACGGAATGACGCAGAGTACCAATGCGGTGGATATGCTTCAGGCGATCACGGAGGGGTTTTATTTCCGCCTCGCGAAAATCGCCGCGATGTTATCCTCCGTAAGAGGGGCTTCGCCTAAATGGATTGTTTCCGGTGGTGTGCTGAAATCTTCTTCCGCCCTGAAACGCCTGTCGAGTATTTTTGGGCAACCGATCTATGCAAGTCCCGAGCCGGAGGCATCGCTTCGGGGCGCGGCGATTTATGCGCTGGAGCAGCGAGGCGCGAAAATCCAGTCGCTGAATTATTCCAAGCCAACGCGCCCGAATGCTTCAGTGCATGCCCGGTATCTTGACGCACGCAAAGGGCAGGAACGGCTGGAAGCCCTTATCCGCACGTGAAACTTACCGTCAACGAAATCTACCAGTCCATCCAGGGCGAGAGCACGTGGGCGGGGCTGCCCTGTGTTTTTGTACGTCTGACGGGCTGTGATCTTCGCTGCACGTATTGCGATACGGCGTATGCTTTTTATGAGGGGAAGAAGACAGAGGTTCAGGACATTGTCGCCGCCGTTCTAGCGTATACCTGCCCGCTTGTGGAAATTACCGGCGGTGAACCGCTTCTTCAAAAAAATGTCATTCCCCTGATGAAGCAGCTTTGCGATGAGGGGTTGACCGTCCTGATTGAAACAAGCGGTGCGCATGATATCTCCAAAGTGGATCCCCGCGTTCATCGCATCATGGATTTAAAAACGCCGAGCAGCGGCGAGTGCGAGCGGAATCTTTATGGGAATATCAACTTCCTGACTCAGCGTGACGAAGTGAAATTCGTAATTGGAAGTCGCGAGGATTATGAATTTACGCGGGAAATGATCACGACGCATGACCTGAACGCCAAAGTTCGCGCGGTTTTGTTGAGTCCCATTTTTGGCAAAATTGATCCGAAGCAGATTGTAGAATGGATGCTGGAGGACAAACTTCCGGCGCGCTTTCAGCTTCAGATGCATAAATTCGTCTGGCCACCAGCCGAGCGGGGAGTGTAAGGAGGGCGGTACATGCAGTTCCGGCTTACCAAAGACTATTATTTCGAAGCAGCACAGACGCTTCCCAAAGCGCCTGAAGGCCACAAATGCCGGAATATGCACGGCCACAGCTTCAAGCTGGAAATCAGCGTGGAAGGCCCCGCCGATCCTGCGACGGGCTGGGTCTATGATCATGCGAAAATAAGCGATGCCATGAAACCGATGCTTGAGCAGCTGGACCATGGCTATTTGAACGAGATTCCGGGACTGGAAAATCCTACTATTGAAAACATGTGTGTCTGGTTCTGGGAACGGCTTAAGCCACAGGTTGCCGGACTTGCGGAGATCGTGGTTCACGAGACGCCCACCGCACGCTGTTCCTTTCGAGGCAAATAAAAGAACGGATTCGCATTGAGGTCGTCGCTTAAAGACGATATGCGAAAACTCATGCAACGAATTTTCGTCACAGGAGGAGCTGGTTACATCGGAAGTATCTGCGTGGAGCAGCTTCTGAACGAAGGCTTTGAAGTAACCGTTTTTGATAATCTCAGTGAGGGGCACAAAAAGGCTATAGATAGCCGTGCGCATTTTTTACAAGGCGATCTGGGAGAACGAGATACGATTAAACGCGTTCTTAAGGAATATAAGCCGGATGCGGTTATGCACTTTGCGGCGAATGCCCTCGTGGGTGAGTCCATGCAGAACCCTTCCAAGTATTTTCGCAATAATGTCGCCAATGGCCTGAATCTACTGGATGCCATGGTCGATGCCGAGGTTCGCCGGTTCGTTTTTTCCTCCACCTGCGCGACTTTCGGCACTCCTGACCGCATGCCGATTGATGAATCTCTGCCGCAAAAACCCATCAATCCCTATGGGGAGTCGAAATTGATTTTTGAAAAAATCCTCCGCTGGTACGGTGAGATTCACGACCTGAAGTACGTGGCCTTGCGGTATTTTAACGCCGCCGGAGCTACGGAACAATTCGGGGAAGATCACCGGATTGAGACCCATCTGATTCCCAATGTCCTCAAAGTCGCTCTTGGCCAGAAACAGGCCGCCGAGATTTTCGGCACAGACTATGAAACGCCGGATGGCTCCTGCATCCGTGACTACATTCACATCCTCGATCTTGCCCAGGCGCATATCCTTGCCCTGAAAGCACCGCAGAGCGCTTTTTACAATCTCGGGACCGGTGGAGGCACTTCCGTCAAAGAAATCATCGAGTGCTGCAAAAAAGTGACCGGTAAGGACATTCCAGTGCTCGAAAAGCCCAAGCGGGCAGGGGATCCACCGCGTTTGATTGCCGCCTCCGACAAAATTCGCGGCGATCTGGGATGGGTGCCAAAATATCAGAATATTGAGACAATTATCCAAAGCGCATGGAGCTGGCATGTTGCCCATCCGTTGGGATATGAGGATTAGAAAAATCAGCCCTGAAAATCTAGCGAAAAGGACTCTGAAGAATAAGATGCTCCTGAAGCGTTTTTCTCCTTGCAAGGTAGCTGACCGGGAATAGCCTTGCGCTTCTTGAAATGATGAGGAGAGCTGTCACTATTTTTGGATTGGTTTTGCTGCCTGCAATGGCGGCTCTTGCACAATTTGCGGAGCCCCCTTCCGGCCCAATTGTTCCTCCGTCTTCTCAAAGCGCACAACCCGCGCAATCCACGGCTCTAACACCTGTTCCTCAGGCGGCCCAGCAGTCAGGAACCACACAGCCCGATCAGTTTGCCCAGCCCTCAGGATCTCCGACAGCAACCACGACCGCGACGCCTGCCGTCTCACCGGGATCTTCCTTTGGTTCACTCGGCGGATTGGGAAGCAGCTTCGGAGATGTTGAAATTACCTCCACGGGAGAAACCCGATTCGAAGAAGGTGTCGCCGTGGCGGAAGACAACGTCCAGATCCACAGCAAAGATGTCAGTCTTTATACGGATTATGCCGAGTATAACCCCGATACACGCGATGTTCTGCTCAAGGGAAATGTGCGCATTTACACGAGCGGGAATGTAATCACCGGCCAGCGTGCGATTTATAATCTGGAATCAAAACAGGTGCGTGCTCTGGAATTTGAAGGAATGCAGTATCCGGGCTTTTTTCACGCCTTGGGATTGCGTGCGCCTTCAGAGAAAGAATTTCGTCTGCATGATGTTTCTCTCACGACGCAGGATAGCTCTACGCCATACTGGCATGTCCATGCGCGATCGATGCGTATTTACCGGAACGATCATACGGTTTTGAATGGTGCTACTATTTACATCGGTAAAGTTCCAATTTTCTACATCCCGTATATTTTTGCGAATTTGAATACAACCGGTATCGATTTAATGCCTGGTTACGATTCACGGTGGGGAGCTTTTCTTTTGACCGCCTACAGTTTCCCGATTGGGAATCCTGATAACATGATTGGGAAAGTTCGTTTCGATTATCGCACGCTGCATGGTCCGGCAGTGGGTTTTGATACGCTCATGAAATATGGCAAAAATGACCGAAGCGGAGGCAACTTCATCGCTTATTATGCCTACGACAAAAATCCGGGTTTGAATTTCGGAGGCAATACTGGAACCACCACCACCAATACCAATCGCGGCCGCATCACCTTTCAGCAGCGCCTGTATCTTACGGATGATATTTACGCCACGGCGGACATCAATTACCTGAGCGATTCAAATTTTCTGCAAGACTTTTATCCTGCAGAGTTTCGGACGAATCCCCAGCCTGACAATTATGTCCAACTGACAAAATGGCATGAGTTCTACACGCTGAACCTGCTCACGCGCTTTCAGACAAATAGTTTTCAGGATACGGTGGAGCGGCTTCCTGAATTTGCATGGGATTTTAAGCAGACACAACTTTTCCAGTCACCGATCTACTATGATGGGAATACTACGCTAGGTTATTATAGAAATGCTTTTGGCACCGGATCCGGACTTCCTTCTCTGGCGGATTATTCAGCGACGCGATTTGATACGTTTCATCAGATTTCCTATCCTCGCACCTATTTCGGATGGCTTACCGTGATTCCTCTCGCAGGTATCCGTGGCACGTATTACAGCCAATCCGGCAGTTTTCTGAATAGCGATGGCACGACCAGCGACCAGCCGACTAATAACATTCAGCAAAACGGCTCCGTATTTCGTCCGGTATTCAATACAGGCCTTGAAACGTCCTTTAAGATGTCGCGTGCATTCGAGCATATTCAATCCCGTGCGCTTGGCGTGGATGGAGTAAGGCACATCATGCAGCCGTATACGAATTTTTCTTACGTCTATAATGCCGGCACCAAGCCGGATCAGATTTATCAGTTCGACCCCAATGTTCCTTCCACTCAGCCTCAGGCTTTGGAGTTCCCGCAGTTTACCGGCATCGATTCACTTGATACCTGGGCGATCGTCCGCACAGGGGTGAGGAATCGGCTTCAGACCAGACGTAATAACGGCACTATGACGTGGCTGTATGACAACACGTACATCGATTATAATTTTCAGAACCCCTACACGAATCAGAAAATTGGAAACCTTGTAAACGAGCTGGCATTTTATCCAGTCCCCTGGTTCGGATTGCAGCTGGATACGCAGATGCCGCTTACGAGCGATGGATTTTCGGAAGTTAATGCCGGCTTTAGTTACCTGCCTGTTAAAGATTTGTCTCTGCGTCTCGGTGATCAATACATTGAGGGAAATCCTTATTTTCCGAATGGCAACCAGATTACTTTTTCCGCTTACTGGCACATTACCGATAACTGGGCCGTCAGTATGTATGAACAGTACCAGGCTGTGGAAAATTTCTTCTCCTATCAGCGCTACATGGTTCATCGTGATCTCTCGAGCTGGATTGCTTCCTTTGGCGGAGAGGTACGTAATAACCAGGGCGGTCCTCTTGAGTATGGCGTCGTGTTTACGATGACACTAAAGGATGCGCCTCAAACTATTTTGAACGGCTCCTTTGACCAGACTCCGGCAGGGGCTGGTGCTGGTAATTAATTTAGCAGTATAGAAACAGTTATTTTTATCGAATTATGAAACTCTGTATTATTGGTTCAGGTTATGTCGGTCTTGTCTCCGGTGCATGTTTCGCGGAGGTGGGGCATCATGTTATTTGTGTGGATAATGATCAGCGCAAAGTGGACATGCTGCTGGCGGGTAAAATTCCTATTTACGAGCCAGGCCTTGAAGAACTTGTCCACCGCAATGTTTCCGCGAAGCGCCTGCAGTTCACCACGAGCATCGAAGAGGGTGTGGATAATTCCGAAGCTATTTTCATCGCTGTTCCCACTCCGCCGCAGGTCGATGGAAGTGTTGACCTTTCCTACATCGAACGTGTTGCCCGTGAGATCGCAGGCGTATTGAAGGAATATCGCGTCATTG
>JBDSIH010000368.1:0-1833 GCA_039918055.1 Chthoniobacterales bacterium | reverse complement strand
AAAATTTCGTTATACTCATTTGCATTGAAGGCGAGCACCAGCGCCTGGCGGAGCTTCACATTTCCTCCGAGTAGAGGATCCTTCAGGTTGAACATGATATACCACGTATCCAGATCCATATCCTTGATGAGGCGGACTCCGCGTTTCTCAAATTCCGGCGTAAGGGTCTGCCCTGCGGTGATCACGGAGTTAAATACATCCTTGCCCACGCCGCTGGTATCCGTCCAGCCCTGGGTAAAAAGTATCCACGCAGGAATCGATTCCGGCATGAGTATCAGCTGCGCTTCATCAAGCGTGGGTAACTGGGAGCCGGCAAGAGGGGCGAGGTAGGAATTTACATCCTCCGGCCATCCGCCTTCGGGAAAGCGGAGCGTTTTATAATTGTCATTGCGAACCATGCGAATGATCTGCCCCCGTCTCCATTCCTCCAGACGAAATGCGCCAGTGCCGACGGGATGGTAGCGAAAAAACTGCCGCCGTACGCCATCGACGGTTTTGCCATTGTAGTATTCCACCGCCTCGCGGGCGACCGGGGCGGTAAACCAGAAGGCCAGCCAGTATTTAATCTGGGGATAGGGCTTCTTGAGATTGATGCGGAATGTATAACGATCCAGCGATTCTACGGCTTCGAATGGCGCATCATAATTGAACGTCCCGGATTTTTCAGCGGTCATGTAGGCATCTGCAAAGCCGATAAGATAATCCTGCAGCGTGGATGCGATCGGACACTCCACACGCGGATCGCACATACGCTGAAACGCATAGACAAAATCCTGGGCCGTAACTTCCCGCCCCTTTCCATTTGGAAAGCAGGCATCATCGTGAAAAAAGAGTCCCGTTTTTATTTTGCACGTCACCGTCACCGAACCATCGGGTTGTGGCTCATATTTTGGCAGTTCCGCACCCATCATCGGTATGAGGTGATATTCCTCACTCAGCGGATCATAAGATAAGAGGGTATCGTAAAAGTTGGACAGGACGGCATGGCTGATCTCGTCATAGGCAAACTGTGGATCCAGCGACCGTGGCTCTGCCGGAAAAGCGCGATAGGTCACTACCCAGGGCGAGCCATCCGGGCGTTTTTTATGGAGTGGGGGAGTATGCGGGTTGTTATCGCAGCCAGTCAGCAGGGCGAACAGGGGGATGCTGAATATGAAAAACGTGGTCAACCTCATTACTTCAAAGGGCTTTTATGGCCAAAAACCAGCCCATGGCGAGCGCGAACCTGCTTTTCACGAAAAAAGCCTCCTCCTATGCCTCTTTTAGCAAACAACCATAACCATTTATTGTGTTGTAAATTTGTTTCATGATAAGGTTATCGTTTACCTAAATCATGAATGTTCAAGTAGAGACCAAACCGAATTGTACGGCGACGCTGCACGTAGAACTGCCGTCTAATCGTGTTGAAAAAGAATGGACGACCGTTGCGAAGGAATTTCAGCGTTTTGCAAAAATCCCAGGCTACCGCCCGGGCAAAGCTCCGCAGACGATTGTCGACACCCGTTTTGCCAAGGAAATCAAAGAAGAGCTCACTAAAAAGCTCGTTCAGGAAGTGCTCCGCGAAGCGATCCGCGAAAAAAACCTCCGGGTTTTAAATATTTCCGATGTCAGCCATGTCGTGCTCGGGGATGACAAATCCCTCAGCTTCAGCGCTACCGTCGTGACCTCGCCGGAATTTGAGATTCCCGACTATTCCAAGATCAATGTCGAAATCGCGAAAAAGACCGTTTCTTCCGAAGACATCGACAAGACGCTTGAAAACCTGCGTGAACAGTACGCGGATTTCCAGGATGTCGAAGGCCGCGATGTGCAGTGGGATGATTTTATCGTCGC